>JANOXZ010000443.1:0-10384 GCA_031418695.1 Synechococcales cyanobacterium VAR_35_metabat_10 | reverse complement strand
GCAGGACCAACAGGCACCATAATTGGTGCACCAGTATCGTTAACGGCCATACCGCGCACCAAACCATCAGTGGTGCTCATCGCTACGGCGCGTACTTGGTTGCCGCCTAAGAGCTGTTGTACTTCGCAAGTTACAGAGACATCTGTACCGGCTTCGTTTTTGCCTTCAACCTTGAGGGCATTATAAATCTGGGGCATCGAGCCGCCAGTAAATTCTACGTCGATTACGGGACCGATGATCTGGGTAATCCGTCCCACTTTGGTTGTTGCTGCGGTGGTAGCCATGTGCGATTTATTTAAGGTGTATTACGAATATAGAGAAAAGTCTTAACATTTTGAAATGCCTTTAACAGATTATCATCGAACGGGCGTTTTCTGGCAGAGTTAATCGATCTCTTCTGGCTGGCCTCAGCCATTACAATGAGCCAGTACAATGAAACGGTGGTTTTAATTTCTTTGCTTGTGCGTTTTGACATCATTACTCTATTCCCCGATTTTTTCACTTCGCCCCTCTCTTCGGGGCTGTTAGGGAAGGCGATCGCCAAAGAACTAGCCGTTGTAAACCTCTGTAATCCCCGCGACTTCACGTTCGATCGACACCATAAGGTGGATGACGAATCCTACGGTGGTGGGGTCGGCATGGTCATCAAACCAGAGCCAGTGTTTGCCGCATTGGAGTCCTTGCCAGTTCTTCCCAAGCGCTTGGTACTGATGATGAGTCCTCAAGGGGAAACCATGAGCCAGCCGCTGTTTTGGGATCTAGTGGAAAACTATGAGCAACTAGTAATTATTTGTGGTCATTACGAAGGAATTGATGAACGAGTAATGAGCGTGGTCGATCGAGAGATTTCGCTGGGTGATTTTGTCCTAACCTGTGGCGAAATTCCAGCATTGACCATCATTAATGGCGTGACTCGCCTGATTCCAGGTACTGTGGGTAAAGTGGATTCCTTAAAGCAAGATAGTTTTGAGAGTGGTCTACTAGATTACCCTCATTACACTCGTCCGCCATCTTTTCGGGACTTAGAAGTGCCACCAGTATTACTCTCTGGCAACCATCAAAAAATCGCCCAGTGGCGCTATGAACAACAGCTCCACCGGACGAGAACCAAAAGACCAGACTTGTATGCTGCTTGGTTAGAATTGCAAGCCAACACCAACAACGGCGACGAAGTCTGAATTAAAAGTATTGCCAATTTGCAACAGCACCGAAGCGCCATCACCTAAGTAAACATCGGCACCAAAGACTACCAATGGATTGAGGCTGCTAGTGTTGGCACCGCTCTTGGTGGAATAGTCTAGCCCGCCACCTGCATGAAATACTACCAATGGATTTTTCTCGAATTGCTCATTCTCGTTGAAACCAAAATCGTAGGTGAGAGGGACAGCAATGCGGGCAGTATTGCCTAAGAACAAGCTAGGACGTACCGAAATATTTCTACTAATCCCAAACCGCGAGGTGGCACCAAACAAAGTATCTTTACCAAAAGACAACGCTGGCGCGATGTAATTTTGGTTGTAATAAGCTGCACCTGGGCCAGTGTTATTTTGATAGTTACCAGGTTCAGTTGATGGTGGACCGCTGGGTAAAGGGTTTTGGGGCTGCGAAGGAGCAGGAAATACTTCGCTAGGAAGTGGCGGTGGAGTTGGCTTGGAGTCTTGTTTTATATCAGGATTCTCTGCTGGCTGAGATTCTGGCATTTTCTGCTCAGGCTTTTGCTGCTCTTTAGATTCTGGATTGGTTTCAGATGGTTTAGAACCTGGTAGTGGTTGGTCCGAATTTGGAGGCTGAGCATCTGGAACTAAAGGTTTTACTTCGGGCTTTTGCTGCACTTTAGATTCTGGATTGGTCTCAGATGGTTTAGAACCTGGTAGTAGTTGATCAGAATTTGGAGGCTGAGCATCTGGAACTAAAGGTTTTACTTCGGGCTTTTGCTGCTCTTTAGATTCTGGATTGGTCTCAGATGGTTTAGAACCTGGTAGTAGTTGATCAGAATTCTGGGTCTGAGCATCTGGGTTTAAGGGCTGAAGATTGGGATCTAGTTGACCAAACTTCGGCTCCCCTGCTTTGGGTAATTCTTTGGGGCTAACTAATGGGGATGGTGATACCCGCGCTTTGGGAAATTGGGTCTGTTCAGCTTCTGTTCCAGGAGCCTGAGGAGTCGCGTTATCTTGTGGCTCGACTGCTAACACAGCTTGATTGAGAGTGGTGGAAACTTGAGCTATTTGTATTACAGGCTGAGTTTTTTTCTTTAAGCTGGGGGCAGCCTTGAGATTGGGAGCGCTGCTGGCGGACTTGTCCAGTGAAGGACCCTGAATTATTTGCAGTTGTGAAGGCGGTACATTTACAGGAGCAATCATAAGTCTGGTTGGGAAATTTTACAGCAGGTGATCAGAGCCAATGCTTCGATCATCCCTTTGCATAGGATACTGCCGATCGAGAAAAGATGACCATGGCAAAAAAGCTGAAAGTCAAACAAAAGCTGCTCCAGAAAACCAGAGCAGCTTTTGTTAATATTTTTTTTATGGTCTAGAGAGCAGGTACAAACCGATCTTTTTCGGGAACCACAGTGTATTCTGCAACTATTTGACGTAGCTCATCGCCATCGATCGTTTCTTTTTCGATCAGGATATCCACTAGCCGATCGACGACAACTCGGTTTTCCTTCATAATCCGCAAGGCTTCTAGGTGACACTCAGCCACAATAACCCGCACTTGCTGATCAATCTGAGCGGCAATCTCATCGGAATACTCCGATCGACTGCTCCAGCCACCACCAAGGAATACTTCACCAGATTGGCTTTCTAGAGACAATGGCCCCAAAGTAGACATCCCAAAGCGAGTGACCATTTGGCGAGCCATGGAAGTAACTTGCTGTAAGTCGCCACCGGCTCCAGTAGTAACTTCCGAATCCCCAAAGACTACTTCTTCGGCGGCTCTACCACCCAAAGCACCAGAAATCCGGGCACGGAGTTGAGAGCGCGAAACTAACATTTGATCTTCATCGGGAGTAAACCAAGTTAGACCTAAGGCTTGACCACGAGGAATCAAAGTAACTTTTTGGACAGGGTCATGCTCTTTAAGCAAGGTGCCCACAATAGCATGGCCAATTTCATGGTAGGCAATCAGGCGCTTGCTCTTACCATCAATTAACGGGGTGCCTTCCATACCGGCTACTACCCGATCGACAGCATCATCGATTTCTAACATGGTCATGGCATCTTTACGGCGACGAGCAGTTAGGATTGCCGCTTCATTGAGCAAGTTGGCTAAGTCAGCACCACTAAAGCCAGGAGTCCGCCGAGCAATGACTTCTAAGGAAATATCTTCACCTAGTTTTTTGTTGCGAGCATGGACTTTCAGAACTTCCAAACGACCAGCAATATCGGGGGTGTCTACTTGTACTTGGCGATCGAAGCGACCGGGACGTAACAATGCAGAATCTAGAACATCAGGACGATTGGTAGCTGCGATGACGATGATGCCGGTGTTGCCTTCAAAACCATCCATCTCAGTGAGCATTTGGTTCAGAGTTTGTTCCCGCTCGTCGTTGCCGCCACCGATACCGGAGCCACGTTGGCGACCAACTGCGTCGATTTCATCGATAAAGATCAAGCAAGGAGCATTTTCTTTGGCTTTTTTAAACAGGTCACGAACGCGGGAAGCACCCACACCCACAAACATTTCGACAAATTCCGAACCAGAGATACTGAAGAAAGGTACGCCAGCTTCACCAGCGATCGCCTTAGCCAGCATGGTTTTACCAGTTCCAGGCGGGCCAATTAGCAGTACGCCTTTAGGAATCTTGGCACCAACAGCCGTAAATTTCTCGGGCTGCTTTAAGAAAGTAACAACTTCTTGTAATTCTTCTTTGGCTTCGTCAATTCCAGCAACGTCATCGAACATCACGCCGGTTTTGGCATCCATTTGGAACTTGGCTTTAGATTTACCAAAGCTCATCGCTTGGCCAGGACCACCGGGCATGTTGTTGGAACGACGAAACAGTAAGAACAAGCCACTGACAAGTAATACGGGGAACAGCAAGTTGCCCAAGAAGCCCCAAATTGCGCCGTCGTTGCGGGCAGGGTGGCTATCGAATTGAATTTTGGTGGTGTTGCGCAGGCGAGTGACCAGCTCAGGAGCATTGGTAGGTAAGTCTACCCGCAGGCGCTGCACGCGATTTTCTAAGTCTGGGTCAGTAGCTTGGACGATCGCTGTCTTGCCGCCATCGTAAAGATCTACGCTCACTACTCGGTTGGTATCCAAATATTCCAGGAAACGACCATAGGTCATCCGGGCACTGGCTGTATTTTTACCCACTTCACCAGTAAAGCTGGGCGCGACACCCTGCCAAAGAAAGAAACCGATGACCAGGAGTGGAATTGACCACAACAGGGCTATGCGCCAAGAGAATTTCATGTGTTGTCTGCCTTGTTTGAATAAAGGATTATATAAATTGTCACGGAGTAACGTGACCGAGTAATGTGCTGAGTATCTTACTGAGTGGTTCGATGAGACGCAATCTTGAGTGTAAAGAGGATTCGCTTACAAACCAGAAATAGGCCAAAAAGTAGGAACGTTACATTTCTTCTTAATCAAATGTAACGTAATTCTCAGATTGGATGCAAGTTATCTCTCATATAAAGAACATTAAGGACACAAAAAGAACCCCGATGAGTCGATAGCTACGCGACCTGCCAGACAAGTGCCCGAATGTATTCGGGCAAAACTGTCGCAGGTTGCGCCATCGGCGATCGGGGTTCTCAGAAAGTTTAGAAACTTAGTAAGTCTCTACATGCCAACGACCAGCGCGTTTGAGCTGACTGCGGTACTCAGACCAAGTCACACCAGATTTCTCAGCGGCCACAGTCAGAGCAGCATCAATACCGCCTTCCATGCCTTTGAGTCCGCAGATATATACATGGGTTTTTTCGCTTTGGATCATTGCCCACAGGTTGTCAGCATGCTCAGCCACCCGATCTTGGATGTACATCTTGCCGCCTTCTGCATTTTTCTGTTCACGACTAATGGCGTAGTCTACTTGGAAGTTATCAGGATACTTGGACTGAATTTCTTCTAACTCTTGCTTGTACAGAATGTTTGGAGTAGTTGCCACCCCAAAAATTAGCCAAGATTTGCCGCTGAAGCGGTAGTCGGGGTTAGCAGCTCTTTCGTTATCCTTAAACATCCGCCACAAATAAGCCCGGAACGGTGCAATACCGGTGCCAGTTGCAAACATGATCACATTGGTATCATTTTCTTCTGGCAAGAGCATTTCCTTACCAGTGGGGCCAGAAATTTGGACTTGATCGCCCGGTTTAAGGTCACAAAGGAAAGTAGAGCAAGTTCCATAGATCATTTCGCCCTGTTCATTTTTGTACTCCAGTTGGCGCACACAGAGAGAAACACTCTTGTCATCTACATCATCACCATGACGAGTAGAGGCGATCGAGTACAAACGCAGTTTATTGGGTTTGCCCTTAGCATCTTTACCAGGAGGAATGATGCCGATACTTTGGCCTTCTACATAGGTCAGGTCACTGCCACCGATATCAAATTTGATATGTTGCACTTTCCCGATCGCGCCTTCGCTCAACAAGGTGTCGTTGGAAACACATTTGCCAGTTAGGGGGGCATTTGGACGATAAATATTTACTGGCACATCAGCGTGCTTTTTAGCAGCAGGAGCAGCCGCTGGAGTAGGGACAGATTGACTAGCCATAATTGTAGGAACCATAGGAGCATCGCCATCAACGGCTCTAATATTCAAAATTCGGCCACCCAAGCGGGCAATCCGCTGCATTTCTTGGCTCATGCGAGCATAGGGAACGGTCATAAAAGTGCTGCCACTGCGACGAGAGTTACTCTTAAGGCCGATTACTTCATAAATGTATAAGCGGCTGGCCGATGAGGAGTTGGCGGCTCCGATGCTGGTATTGTACATAATTTTTTTTATAGCTCCTATTCTGAATATATATGATTGCAAATTTGACGGAAATTTGAATGGGGAGAATCTCCCGGTCAGCTTAGCGGATCCTGGCTCGATCGCACAAGGTACAGCCCAAAAATACCTGGAAATTTTTTGGGAACGAACTCCAACAAATTACCGGTTTATGCCCGGTTGATATTGTTACCGATACTACCTTCTGGTAAAATCCAATCTCAAAGGAACTTCGATCGCTAGTAGGAAATACTTATTGCTTTTCAAGTTTATACAAACTAACCATTATAGATTTTATTATAGAGGGATACTATGACCAATAAGGTAGATAGAGTAGTAATTATCGGCGTTGCCGGAGACTCTGGTTGCGGTAAATCGACCTTTCTCCGTCGGATCACAGATTTGTTCGGCGAGTCTTTTGTTACGGTTATCTGCCTGGATGACTATCACAGCCTAGATAGATACCAGCGGAAAGAAACCGGTATCACCGCTTTAGATCCTCGCGCCAACAATTTTGACTTGATGGCTGAGCAAATCAAAATGCTCAAAGAAGGCAAGTCGATCAACAAGCCTATCTACAACCACGAAACTGGTCTAATTGATCCTTCCGAAATCATCGAACCTAACCATGTCATCGTGGTTGAAGGTTTACATCCCCTCTATGACGAAAGAGTTCGCGCTTCCTTAGATTTCAGCGTTTATCTCGACATCAGCGACGAAGTGAAAGCTGAGTGGAAGATTCAACGCGATATGGCCGAGCGTGGTCACAGCTACGATGAAGTAATTGCCGCTATGCAAGCGCGTCGCCCAGACTTTAGTGCTTACATTGAACCCCAACGCGGTCATGCTGACGTGGTCATTCAAGTACTGCCTACCCAGCTTGTACCTGCTGGTCAAAAGAGCGATCTGCTACGAGTGCGCTTAGTACAGCGTGAAGGTGTAGCAGGTTTACCTGAGCCTTCTTACCTATTTGATGAAGGTTCTACCATCGATTGGCGGCCTTGTGGACGCAAGCTGACTTGCAGCTACCCCGGCATCAAGATGTTCTACGGGCCAGATGATTACTACGGACACGAAGTTTCGGTTCTAGAAATCGACGGTCAACTAGAAAACCTAGAAGAAGTTAAGTACATCGAAACTCACTTGAGCAAGATTTCCACTCGCTTTGAAGGTGAAATGACTAAACTCTTGTTACAACACAAAGAATATCCCGGCTCCAACAACGGTACTGGCTTATTCCAAGTATTGGTTGGCCTCAAGATGCGTGAAGCTTATGAAAGATTGACTGGTACTACCGCTGAAACCGTAGCCGCAGCTAGTATTTAGTTTTATTCAAACATTTGAGTAAGCCGTGCAGATATAATGTCCGCACGGCTTTTTTGATTCTATTTTGAGAGAGATTGAAATATGGTGCAGCTATCGATCGTCTTGTTTTTTGGCCTGTTTGCAGTGGTCGAAATCTATCAGTCCGTCAAAAATGTCCAGTTACCAATGCCCGTGTATTTAGTATTGGGAATTATGTTAGCGATCGCCTCTAATGTGGCCAAACAATTACCCGCCAGTCCAGAAAATATCACTGAAGCTGAATTAATTACCTCTGATCTGATTGCTTCCGAATTACCGACCCTGCAAACGCATAATCCAAAACAGGTAATACCCGGCGTTGAGTAGCACAGTAATTCCCATGCCTAGCCAGACACCAGGAATAGTGCTACCTCGATTGCTGTACCAAAGATAAATTACTAGCGGTATGCCATAAATAAACTGGGCAAAACCAATCGCTGATAGTAGCAAGTAAAAAATTGATGAAAGAGAATGACTGAGTAAGCAAATTACCGCAAAAGATAAGTTGATCAAGAGAATTCCCACTAGGCCAGCGAGCACTCTCAAGGCCTTATTTATTTTACTCATAAAGTTGAAAAGCCGAAATCGGAGTGAAAATCAATACCTGTAAAATATCCCCTTGTTAGTAGTAATGACAAGGGGATCAAATATTTTTCAGACTTTCGTATGAAAAATTTAGATGTGGCCGATTACTTCTGACCGGTCGTAACGTACCTTAGGCATTACTGCATACTTGTCATCGGCGGCCCGGTAGCCAGCGGGGCAAACTAAGACAGAGGCGTAGCCCTGAGCCGTTAGACCCAAGATTTCATCATACTTAGCTGGGTTGAAGCCTTCCATTGGGCAAGTATCGATGCCCAGCATGGCGGCGCTGGTCATAAATTGACCGATCGCAATATAGACTTGGCGAATTGCCCATTCATCGGTGGTAAAACCTTTGTCAGGATTGGCCATAAAGCCTTTGATCATTTTGTTCAGACCAGCCAAACCATCGATCGGCACGTTGCGTTTATCAGACATATCTTGAATATATCGATCAACTTCGGCCTCACCCATTTCTTTTTTGATGGCCAGTACTACTAGATGTGAAGCTTCTACTACCTGGGCTTGATTCCAAGAATTTGCTAACAACTCTTGGCGCAAAGCTGAATTGTCTACCACAAAGAATTTCCAAGGCTGAAGACCAAACGAAGAAGGAGTCAGAATCAAGCTCTGTTCTAAGACATCCCAAGCATCGGCGGGGATTTTTTTGCTGGGGTCAAATTTTTTGACGGCGTAGCGCCACTGCAACTGGGCAAGCACTTGGGCGGGGGACACTGCAATACTATTCATTCTACTCTCCTGTAATAGAGTTGATTCGCAACCGCTCTCATTCTATACGATTCTAGCTGAAATAGGCTGAGGGAGCGGCCTGAGACCAAAACATTGCGAATAATCCAACAAACTGTGGGTAAAATAGACAAAATCGCTACCTCAGAACTTCATGTCGATCTCTGCAATTTTGCGCCAACTTCCTTGGCTAGCTGTCCTTCTTTGGGCAATTCCGGCCTTTAGTCAAGAAAATCCTGGACAGATCGACATCGATCCAGAAATTATTAAAGAAAGCCCCGTGCTACAGCGCTGGTTACAAAAGATTCCCGATGTGGGAGCCGAAATTCAAAATGACCCCAGCTTTCGTCCTCGGGTCAGAGTCGGTTACTCCCAATATCCAGCCAATGGTCAAGCTGGTGGTTGGGATGCCAGTGTGAAAGAAGTGTTACTGGATCGATCGGGCATCGCCCTCAATGCCGATTATCATGGGCGTGGCAATCGCAGCTCTTACGGCGTAGAAGCCAATTACTATGTATTGCCCTTGGGTGGTTACTTTAATGTGGCTCCGGTGGTGGGATACCGCAAGATTGATACCGATGCCTATCAGCGAGATGGAGTGAATGTGGGAGCCAAAATACTGTTAGTCCCGGCGCGGGGTGGTGGTGGTGATATTGCCTTGCAGCAGACTTGGCTAAACGTGGGCACTGCTGGAGAAGTGGGAATTTCCAGCATCAGTACTGGCTATGCTCTGACTAATCAACTGCGGCTATCTGGCGAAATTCAGTGGCAAAATTCCCGCGAAATCCAAGAAAGTCGGGTAGGAATTGGCGTGGAGTGGATGCCTTAGGGTGACTTAATGACGGCTTTAGTGATTACTCTCGATCTACTCATTTCTTTAAGCTGTTGGCTCATTGCTTGGCAGTTGATCCGTTTGCAGCCTCAAATAGTGGCGTTGGTGACGGTGATCGATGATGCAACTATCGCAGTGGAGGAGTTGGGTTTGGTGCCAGCTTTGTTGGCCGATCGACAGCAACAAATTTACCAGTTCCAACAAATCTATCAACAACCTTTGACTGTACTAGATCAGATATGGCAATTGGTGAGATTATTACTCTGGGTGAGAACTCGCCGCTAGAATAAATTTAGACCTTCTTAGTATTTTGCATGATACCTTCCTGGCTGGCGATCGGTGTAGCCGCAACCCTCATTGGCTTCGCTGTCCTCAAACTCAATACCAGAGAAAGTATTCGCTGGTTCAATCACCAGCGCCGCCCCAAATGGCTGACTTTTGAGCGCTTGATTCCAGTAATTTGGATCACCATATTTATCTGTGGGGCTTGGTCGGCCTATAACGTCTGGGAAAAAGAACCGGGCAGCGTTAAGACTTGGTTTTTGATGGCATTCTATGCTCTCGTAGAAGTAGCAATCATGCTCTATAACCCCGTGATGGGCTGGTTTAAGAGTTTACGAATTGGAGTGTGGATCGGAGGCTTTGGTTTTGTTTTAGGTGCAATCTTGGCAGCTTTCGTGTTTCCAGTTTCCCTGTGGGGTGGTTTGCTATTAGTTCCTTACCTGCTCTGGAGTCCAGTGGGTACCTATGTAACTTGGGTGATGGATGAGATTAATAACACTCGATCGATCTAGGAATTCATCATTTACGAGTCCGATCGACCATTCAGTAAATGATCTAGAATCCTGCGATTTTCAGTTTGCATTCCGACGATCGAAGTTGCGGCTCGATCCGCTCGGATTCGGCTTGGAAAACTTCGACGCGATCGGCCGCTGGCG
>JANOXZ010000442.1:0-2203 GCA_031418695.1 Synechococcales cyanobacterium VAR_35_metabat_10 | reverse complement strand
AGACTCAAAGGGATAGCTCAACCAATTGATGTCGCACGAGTAGAAGCGATGCTCCAAGCAGCGGTGCGTCAGTATGATGTTTGGGATCTGGGCTACTTTGAAAAGCGCATTGGTAGCTATTATGGAGAAAATGCCAAGTTGGCACTCCTAGCATTAGACGAACTAGCTCCAGAATCAGCATTAACGTTAAGTGACTGGTGGAATCGGGTGAGTATCCAGATACCAGATCTAGATAAAGAAGCTTTTCGATCGACTCTCAATCTGTTAGAACAAGACCATTATATTTGTCGAAATGACGCGGGAGCCTACCGATTTCGCTTTTCGCTAGTGCAACGCTATTGGCATCAGCAACGGGGGAATTAACATGGCTAATCAAATGATTTCGGCGTTTACGCCCAGCCTGATGTCTGCTCAAGAGCTAGAGACGATCCTGGTGCAGCGGCAGGATTTGGCGCAGGAACTCTTTGAGAAAATCGTTTTGAGTGCGACGACTCCAGCCAAATATTATGCCTTGCTGATTGGAATGCGGGGGATGGGAAAGACGCATTTGGTGGCACTGATTTATTATCGGTTGCTGGCGGAATTAACGAAAACCCCAACGCTCCAAGATAAACTCGTGATTGCTTGGCTGCGGGAGGAGGAATGGGGGGTGGATTCCTGGTTGGATTTGGTGAGTCGGATTTTGCGGGCTTTAGCTGTTGAAGAACCGCAGTCTAAATTGCTCCTAGAGGAGTTACGACGGATTTCGATCGAGGATTCGATCGATCGAGCGGCGGCGAATGCAACTCGATTGTTGAAGGAAGCAATTGGGAATCGCACCCTATTGCTGATTATGGAGAACCTGGATGATCTGTTTAAAGGCTTAGGAGAAGCTGGTCAGCAACAGTTTCGGTCTTTTTTGCAAGCGGAACAGTGCTGTACGATCTTAGCGACTACTCCGGCGTTATTTACTGCGGTGCAAAGTCGTACCAAACCGTTCTTTGGCTTTTTTAATCCGATTCATCTCGACAGGTTGACTGTGCCAGAAGCGATCGAAATGTTGGGGAAGATTGCCACTTTAGGGGGACAGGAAGATTTAGCGAGTTTTTTACAAACACCCTTGGGGCGGGCGCGGGTGCGAGCGGTGCATCATTTAGCGGGGGGAAATCCCCGGGTGTATATGCTGTTTTCGCAATTTATCACGCGGGATGCTTTGGATAATTTGGTTGAGGCATTTATGAAAATGCTGGACGACTTGACACCTTACTATCAAGCGCGGATGAAGGAGTTATCTAATCAACAGCGGAAGATTGTCGAGTTGTTGGTCGATCGGCGACATCCGGTGATGGTGAAGGAGATTGCAGCGGATTGTTTTATCGATGCGGGGACGGCAGCGAGTCAGTTGCGGGAGTTGCGGAAGCTGGGCTATGTAGAAGCAGAGCAGAATGGGCGTGAGTCTTTTTATGAGCTGCGCGAGGTATTGATGCGTCTGTGTTTGGAGGTAAAAAAGCAGCGAGGGCAGTGGGTGGAGATTTTTGTGGAGTTTCTCAAGATTTGGTATCCGCTTTCGGAGCGCAAGAACCAGTTGGAGTTGATGCGGGGTACGAGTCAATATATTAAAGACGAACATTTAGAACGGGCGTTGTTGAGCGATGAAGATCCCTGCTTTGTTGGTTCGCAGCAGGATTTGCATCGGGCGTTGAAGGAACAGCCACAGTTATTAGCTACCGAGACATTAGAAGAATTATTTCATAGTGAAAGATTAACTGAAGAAAATTACCAAGAGTTGGTGGAATTGGTGCAGACCGATCGATATAGTGAATCTCAGAAGCTATTGTCAGAGATCTTTATTCCAGAAGATCGATCGGTTGAGAAATCCAAGCTACCCTTTTTGCTGAAATTTTTGGAAGGATTCGGGCTACTAATAGCAGGGAAAAATTCAGAAGCTCTAGAACTTTTTGATGCGGCTTTGGTTGAGGATGAAAGTGATTCTGATATTTGGATTTGCCGAGGTGATTCTTTGTATAATTTAGGGAGATATGAAGAAGCGATCACTAGTTATGATCGGGCGATCTTTATTAAACCTAATAAAGATGAAGCTTGGATTTATCGAGGTAATTCTTTGTGTATTTTAGGGAGGTATGAAGAAGCGATCACTAGTTATGATCAGGCGATCTCTATTAAACCTGATAAAGATGAAGCTTGGATTTATCGAGGTAATTCT
>JANOXZ010000441.1:0-6386 GCA_031418695.1 Synechococcales cyanobacterium VAR_35_metabat_10 | reverse complement strand
TGGCTGAGCGGAGTCGAAGCCAACTTCCAGCGCAGTCCGATCAAAGACCCGGGCATTTACAAACTAAAATGCCGAACAGTTTGAATAAACAGCGTGGTGGATACATCCTTGATTTGAGGGGTATCCATTTCTGTATGAGCCAACTGGCTACTGGCCACCCCATGGCAGTAATTGTAGAGCTTACCCAGACGTTCAATGTAGTCGGCAATTTCGGCGGTGCGGTGCGATCGATGATCAGTCAAGCCCAACTCAGTATCTAAATCTTTAGTCAAATCGGTGGGGCGCTGCCACTCTCGATCAGCACGACTGCGGGCAGTCTCTACTAGCGAAATCTTACCTTTGCTATCTTGAGCCAAAGTTACTCGCTCCCCATTTGCTCTGGCCATCAACTCCACATCTCCGGCTGGTCGCCACACCGTCAAAGATTGACCATCGGCAGTGCGACAATCCATCACCGATCGATCACCACGTCGGGTGCTGACAATGCGTGGTTGACCGGCTACTCTAGCTTCGATAAGTTTCATGGTGGTAACTCCTAGAAATTATGTGTGAAATTTTGGGTAGAAATGGATACAGCAGGCAGAGCACTAAATAATTCGATCGATTACAGTAATTATATACTATCAAGATTTTTTAGTCAATATGTATCACAAAATCTTTAAATCCAGCTATCAACTGTCAATTTTCCAGTGTCAACGGATAACTCCCAATAACGTACAATGACAAAGTTCTTCAGCATCCGGGGTCATGGTTTTGCAGCGAGTAGGTATTATCGGCGGTGGTCAATTGGCAGGCA
This sequence comes from Synechococcales cyanobacterium VAR_35_metabat_10, assembly GCA_031418695.1. GTDB lineage: Bacteria > Cyanobacteriota > Cyanobacteriia > Cyanobacteriales > Chamaesiphonaceae > JAAFHZ01. Next base: position 5,590 of record JANOXZ010000441.1, on the reverse strand, counting down.
TGATGGCTAGTGCGGCGGCCAGTTTAGATTTAAAAATTGCGATCCAGACCCCCAACCCCACCGATACCGCCGTGGCCTTGGCCGATCGCACTATTTTTGCCCCGATCGATGATGTGGTTGCCACGGCTCAGCTAGCTCAAGAGTGCGACTGGATTACCTTTGAAAACGAATTTGTCGATCTGGTCGCCCTCAGCAAAATTCCTGGTGCAATCTTTCGCCCGCCCCTTAGTTCTCTGACACCGCTGTTAGATAAATATGATCAGCGCTGCTTTCTGCAAAAACTGGGCTTGCCAGTGCCTAAGTTTTGCTTAGGTCACGATCCTGCCGCTGCCGCTTGGCAGTTTCCGTTAGTATTCAAAGCCCGTCGGCATGGTTACGATGGCCAAGGAACTTTTATTGTGCGCGATGCGGCTACTTTGAAAACATTACAAGAACAGTTTCCTGACAGTGGCTTGATTGAAGAATTTGTGCCTTTTACTTGTGAATTAGCCGTAATGGCCGCCCGATCGATCACTGGTGAAATTGCTGTTTATCCGGTCGTGGAAACTGTTCAGGTTAACCAAGTCTGTCAGCGGGTTTACACTGCCGTAACACTCAGCGCCACCACCCAAGCCCAGATTGCAGAGATCGCCCGCACCATTCTGGACAACCTTGGTACCGTGGGGATTATGGGGATCGAATTTTTCTATACTGACGATGGTGCTGTATTGGTTAATGAGCTGGCACCTCGCACTCATAACTCTGGCCACTTATCGATCGAAGCCTGTGCCACCTCGCAGTTTACCCAACATTTAAGAGCCGTGGCTGGGATGTCTTTAGGTAATCCTAGCTTGACCTGTAAGGCAGCAGTGATGGTGAACTTATTGGGTTATGAGGAATCCACATCAGACTATTTAACTCAACGTCAACAGATTTCTGAAATTTCTGGGGCATATCTACATTGGTATCACAAACCGTTAGTGCGTCCTGGTCGCAAGCTGGGTCATGTGACGGTGATTTTAGATACTGCTGATCGAACTAGGTCGATCGAAGTGGCTGAACAAATTGAAACGATTTGGTATCTCCATCCATGAAAAATTTTAACTGGAAAATTTTGGTTAACTACTTGGTGCTAAGCGCAATCGCCCTCATTACTTTGGCACCGCTACTGTGGCTGAGTAGTACAGCCTTAAAATCCAACAGCGAAAACGTCTTTCAGTCACCGCCTCAGCTTTTACCCAGCGCTCCTACCCTAGATAACTTTGGAGAGGTGTTTCAGAGCAGTAACTTTGGCTTGGCCTTAATGAATAGTATGATTGTGGCGATCGCCAGTGTGGTTTGCAACTTGCTATTTTGCAGTTTGGCTGCATATCCTCTGGCGCGTTTAAACTTTTGGGGTAAAAAAGCCATTTGGGCAGTGGTGCTATCGACCCTGATGATTCCATTTCAGATTGTGATGATTCCGCTATACATCATTGCTGTGCAGTTAGATCTGGTGAATAGCTATTTGGGCATTATTCTGCCCAATATCGTTTCGGCCTTTGGCATTTATCTACTGCGCCAAGCCTTTCGCGGTGTGCCTCAAGAATTGGAAGAAGCCGCCCGCATCGATGGTTGCAATGATTTAGGGATTTGGTGGAATATTATGCTGCCCGCCATCCGTCCGGCACTGATTACTTTGTCTATTTTTGTTTTTATCGGTGCCTGGAGTGATTTTTTGTGGCCGCTGATTGTAATTAAAGATGATCAGTTTTACACTTTGCCGTTGGCGGTTTCTAAACTCTCTAGCGGTGCCTTTGGTTCCAATTGGCGACTAGTAGCAGCAGGCGCAATTACTTCGATCGTCCCGGTACTAATAATGTTTTTGTTTGTGCAAAAGTACATCGTGCCCACCGATGTAGCAAGCGGAGTCAAAGGATAGATCCTCTAACTCCGCTTCAAAATTACGCTGCTTGATTGTTTATAGATTGGGCGAACCATCTAAAACATCACTGTCTGTAATGGGTCTGATGGTATCGAGATTAGGCATCTCTTCATGAGTAAAGCGTTCTGTCGATACCATGTCTTCTTCTTGCTGATAAGTGTCAAAAGCATCAATTCGGGGCAGTGTTCTTTCCCAGAAGAAAGCCTCAGCCTGATAGCAATAGGCTATTAACATCAACCACAACATCCAAGTATAGTAACGCAGGTTGTATGTCTCCATACTGGAGATTACATCACCAAGATCAGCATTGGCAAAATGGTTACTACAGCTACCACCAACCAAAATTGTGGCAGTAGGCATCCGGCAAATAGTGGACTCAGCCACAGCGGCGATCGCCACAGTGCCACAGAAGGAAACTACGGCAATCAACATCGTAGAACAAGCAAACCACAAAGCCTGAGAAAAAGTTGTTTTGGCCGACCATATTGAGCGGACACCCCAGTAGATGCCAGCAACAATTGCCATAGGAAGTAATATATGTAGCATCGTGACGATGCCAGTGGCAGCGAGCCAACTAAATGGGAAATTTAACCAGCCAAACCAAGAAAAACCGGATAGGACTACTCGTACTATGGGCATAGCCAAAGGCAGTAAGCACAGGGCTTTCAGCCAAAAAGCGGGTTTGGGAAACAGGTTAAACCAGGGACGAAGCGGTAAAAGAGGGATGTTCATTACGGTCAGCGTAGGTAAGTCGAACTGGTGGTTTTAGCGTTCCCTGTTCTCGCTGGGAAAGCTTGCTGTGTGAGGGCAAAGCTTCCAATAAATCTTAAATTCCATACTTCAAAAAGTAATCAATTTATAGGTTCACTAAAATTATACCCTGATCGTCAAGGTTTGAATAGATCTACTAGCCAGATGACTTAGATTCCGCAACCTTTGACCTAGCGTAGGATAGAGCTTCTTGTTTCGTAACAATTTCTTCACGCACCTGTCCAAGCTGAATTTCGGCCAATAATTGCCCGATCACTGGCGAAGAGGGCAGATCCAAGGCAGACATTAATTCTGTACCATTAACTACTAAAACCGGATGTGATAGGGGATTTTGTAGGTCAAAATACCGATCAATTAGCGGTTTCAAAGCCGTCAAAGTCCAGCCAGCAGCAATTTTAAGCACTATGAAGCCAGGGAAGTGTTTACCAGTAGCTTGAAATAAATGAAAGATATCTACTACACTGATTGGCCAAGGAATTGAGGCACTTTGTTGTAGTATGTCGATCGCCGTAATTTCAGCAACGCTGGCAGTCAGATTAGTTAGTACTCCTTTACTGGGTAATAATCCCAACAGGCCGCAGAACAAAGTAATATCTGCTCCCGTGGTGGGCAAAGTTGGACGGAGGGGAATATTTAATTCTTGCCAAAGCTGGGGCACTTGGGATTTGATCGATCGCAGCGTAGCCGCAATGGCTTGCATCTCTGAAGCTAAAGTCTCCCGCTGAATTCCGGGCAACCAGACTTGGAGCAATTCCACAGCGGCAATCACCACCCGAGGATCTTGGTGACTAACGGCTAAGAGGTAACGCAGCTCGGTCATAGCTCGCTCAGCAGCCACTGTGTTTAGACGGGGAGCGAGGGTCTGAATAGCGCGAGCGGTTTCTGGTTCTATCTCAAATCCCAGTTGTGCCGCTTGTCGATAGCCCCGCAGTAACCGCAAAGGGTCATCAGCTAAGTTTTGGGCTGAAACCATCCGTACTAATTTGGCCTGTAAATCACCATGACCGTCTAGAGGATCAATCAGATGCTGATCTCGGAGGTGGTAGGCGATCGCGTTCATTCGATAGTCCCGACGATGCAAATCGGCTTCTAAGCTACCGCCCATTTGCTGGGCAAAATCTACAGTCATTCCATCAAAAACTAGACGGGCGATCGATCTTTCGGCATCGAGCATCACAAAGCCAGCTTTATAATCACGGCAAATATCGCGGGCTAGCTCCACGGCATCTACTGGCACCACCAAATCGATATCGATAACAGCACGGGTTCTACCTAATAACGCATCGCGCACAGCTCCTCCTACTACACAAGTCTCTGGGGGTAATCGGTCTAGGCTAAAAGGCAGAAGATATTTCAAAATGCGACACCTGTAGTAAGAGAAATTGCTTATTAGTTTTTATTATACAAAGGTCATTCTTTCGGGGATAATCAAGGAATCAGTGCTGCACGCGGCTCTGTAGCTCTCTAGTAACCGATAATATGTCCGACCTGCCGTTTACTCTCGATCAGCTACGCATCCTCAAAGCCATCGCCGCCGAAGGTAGTTTTAAACGTGCAGCCGATAGCCTGTATGTATCACAGCCTGCGGTTAGTTTGCAGGTGCAAAACCTAGAGCGCCAGTTAGATGTGCCATTGTTCGATCGGGGTGGACGGAGGGCGCAGTTAACCGAAGCGGGACATTTGCTATTAAATTATGGAGACAAGATTTTAACTCTTTGCCAAGAGACTTGTCGAGCGATCGAAGATTTACAAAACTTACAGGGCGGCACTTTAATTATTGGGGCTTCTCAGACTACTGGTACTTATTTACTACCTCGGATGATCGGTGCTTTTCGGGAAAAATACCCAGATGTTTCTGTACAGCTCCATGTCCATTCCACCCGACGGACAGCTTGGAGTGTGGCCAATGGCCAGGTAGATTTGGCAATTATTGGCGGCGAAGTACCCGCCGAGTTGCAAGATTCTTTAGATGTTGTTCCTTACGCCGAAGATGAGCTGGCACTAATTGTCCCCAGCAGTTATCCGTTGGGCAAGCTCGGTAGCATTCCCAAAGAAGATATATATAAGTTAAAGTTCATTTCGCTAGATTCTCAATCTACCATTCGTAAAGTAATCGATCAGGTTTTGACCCGCTGCGAAATTGACCCCAAGCGGTTAAAGATTGAGATGGAGTTAAACTCGATCGAAGCAATTAAAAATGCGGTGCAAGCTGGCTTGGGTGCAGCATTTGTCTCTCTTTCGGCGATCGAAAAAGAGCTGCAAATTGGCCTGATGTGCCGCGCCCAAATTGAGGGGCTAAAAATCCAGCGTACTCTATCGGCGATCGTCAACCCCAACCGCTATCGATCGAAGGCTGCGGATGCTTTTTGCAGCGAAATTTTGCCCCAGTTTACTTCTTATACCTGGAACAGTGAAACGATGAATGGGAAGAAAGGCCGGGGGGAGGTAGTGGCTCCGACTGTTTTAGTTGAGAGTTGATAGTGGACAATTGACAGTTGGTTAGAATTTTAAGCCGAGGCCGATCGAGGTGGATAGGCCGCGATCACCGTTGAAAGGTAGGGCAAGGCTGCCGGTTACGCTTAGACCTTCGAAATTTAGGTCGATTCCGGCTTGGGCGAAGCCAGCGATTTGGTTACTAGCGCCAGAGTAGTAGGCCGCACCAAGACCCACAAATGGACTGAAGGTTTTAGCTTCGTCGTCAAGGTTGAAGTTATAGTTTAACGATGTGCTGTACTTGTTGCCGTCGGAGTCGCTACTGGCAAAGCCCGCTACGGTTCGTAAAGAAAGATGATCGCTGAGAAAAGCACGATTTTCTAGGCTCCACAGAGTATTGCCGTTCTCGAAAGTAACTGTAGGGGCAAAAGAGGCTCCTTGGCTTTGACCAAATTGAGCTGCGGCTGGTGTAGCAGTTTGGCA
>JANOXZ010000440.1:0-9654 GCA_031418695.1 Synechococcales cyanobacterium VAR_35_metabat_10 | reverse complement strand
AATAATTCACCCCGCTCACAAAACTCCCCGATCGCCCCATCCATAATGGCTAAAGCATTTGTAGGTGGTGACTGCACCCATTCCCAAATTCGTCGATAGCTAGCCGCAGCCCTAGCACCAAGTCGATCCCAACGCGGAAAGCTTTCTAATGGCTGTAACTCTGGCTTTTCGGCATTAGGACTATAACAATGATCGGCTAATAACCCGGCGCGCACTGGATCGATCGCCTGTGCCAAAGCTCCTCCTGGTAGTCGATAACTAGATAATTCCACCAACATCTCAGCTACTCGATCGCGCCCAATAGTTCGGCCTAATCCTGGTAAGCTCAAAGCTAAGATGGTGAGGATCGATCGCACTGCCGGAGAACTATACAGAGGTCGCTGATCATTCAATGCTTTCACCGCAATCCCTCTGGCAGACAAGGTTTCAGTCAAAGTATAGCGAGCAATGTTATCTAAGCCGGGCACCACAATTACTACATCTTGGGCTTGAATTTGATTAGCTGCGATCGACGTAGCTATTTTATCCACCACTGCCCTTAGTAGCTCCCCTCTAGTCCGCCGACTAATCTCTTGAATATTGGGTGGCAAAGTCAACCAATAGCTTGGATCATTCACTGTCGTCACAATATCGTTCAACAAGTCTCCTTCTGGTTGCAGCGCAGGTGAAACAGGTGGTAAAATCTCCTCAGCACAGCGCTGACGCAACTTTAACAAATGCTGTGGGTCACTCTTCAAACCCAATTGAATTTGACCATGAGGATTATAGCTAATAGCTATTTTAGATTCTGGGTTATCGAGAAAGCTCTCTAAAACTGGATAAATCACCGCCGGATAATCATCGGCATCATCGGCCACTACCGCCCCATAGCGATCGGCAAAGTAAGCCCGATATTCTGGATGTACCCACAAATACCGCCAAAACAAATCTGTGGATAACCCATAGGTCAAGAATCCCCGCTCCAAGCACCAAGTTTGCCAAGTAGCAATCAAATCTCCCATCCAGGGAAACAAATCATTCTGACCATAAGCTAGCTGCAACTTATCCGGAATATCGGCAACTTCCACCAAACCATTAGCTGCCAACTGCATTAGATCCAGCAGTCTGCGTACTAGTCGATATTCGCTCACCCCCAAAGACTGCCAAGACTGCATCTGCAAATCTGGCTGCCACAGACGAGTCGCCAACGCCTGCTCAGTTTCTGGCCGCAGCCGAATCGGTGTCACCCCAGGCAAATTACCAGCTTCCGCAATCCAAGGATAAAAAAGATGCACCTGCTCTTGCAAAAAGCCCAAAGGAGTCTGTACCCGAATCGGGTAACGACCAGTAGTAGCCAGCGAAATTCGATCGTGCATGCTCTGCTTATTTTCATCATTAGCAGCCAACAACAGCATTTGCTGAGATTCAAGCTGAGGCAACCAAGCCACTGCCGCATCTACTAACCGTTGGGTTTTGCCACTGCGCGATTCGCCGTTGTACCAAATCGATCGATTAGCATCTAACAGCAGCCCTTCAAGGTCAGCAGCAAACGCAGTGCTAGTCAAGACAGTAGCCATAGATTTATTCCTTTACTCTCAAGATACTATAATGCAATATCTAAGCTCACTGAATCGAGCTGCCTCCAAGACGAATCGACACACTAATCTCAGAAATCCCTAATCTCAGAAATTTATGTTTGCTGGACTCTCTGGCTATTGGCAAGATGTCAACGAATGGTTCTTTCGCACCCCTGATCGGGCGCTAGACGAAGCTTATAAAGCCGCTCTGAAGGTGCAATTGATCGAAGACGAAAATGGCGGCCAAAAAATTGAGGAGAACGATCCCAAATTGCCCGCTTATCTGCGAGCTGACCTACAAAAATATCTACGTATTGCCAAGCTGCGGCTCACAGAGTTTCAAACCAGTAGATCGATCGATGCTCGTAAAACTGATACTCCAGATAGCCCTTATGGCACAGACATTGAAACCGAAGCCTTAGTTCTGGAAAAACTGCAATTCATTGACTGGATCCTAGAGCGCTACAACCCAAACCCCTCTCCAAAACCATCGCCAGTAGCTAGCCAACCAGTTTTTACCAGCTTCGACCAGCCCAAGCCTCCCGGTAAAAACAATTTACTGATCGATACCACGGTGGTAAATACTTTCAGAAAAATCCGTCAAGATCTGAACCCCGCCGCTGAACAAGAAATCGTTAGTACCTTTCGGGCATCTAAAGATGTCACAAAAAACTCGCTGCGCTTTTTGCTCACCATGATTTTGATCCCGTTACTGGTGCATTTTATGAGCAAATTTTTGGTGGTTGGCCCGATCGTAGACTACTACTACCCCCGCACCCACCAACAAAATATTTTCATCAATAGCAATCTAGAAAAAGAAGCCCTCGAAGAATTAGAGCGCTTTGAAAGACACGTCAAATTCCAATCTCTCACAGGAGCAATCCCCAAAGTATCTAATGAAGAGTTAGAAGAACAAGTGAAAGAACAAGCAACTTATCTGCGCAAGTCTTACACTCGCCAAAGCTCTAACTCTGTCAAAAACTGGTTTGCCGATTTGCTCTCGGTCACAGCTTTTATTTTCTTTCTTACTCGTAGTAAACGCCAAATTACCAACTTGCTAAGTTTCATGAATGAAATGGTGTCTGGGTTGAGTGATTCAGCTAAGGTTTTTGTGATTATTCTATTTACCGATACTTTTGTGGGCTTCCACTCACCTCACGGTTGGGAGGTAGTCCTGGCTGGCATGGCCGACCATTGGGGTATCGCTGAGAACCACAACTTCAATTCCCTGTTTATTGCCACCTTCCCAGTGCTCTTAGATACTGTCTTCAAGTTTTGGGTCTTCCGCTATCTCAGTGGCCAATCACCTTCATCAGTGGCAATTTACAAATCTATGAATGAGTAATGCAAATTCAAATCTATGACACCACTTTGCGAGATGGCTCTCAACGTGAGGGGTTGACCCTATCAGTTCAAGACAAGCTAAAAATTGCCCATCAGCTCGATCGATTGGGCGTTCCTTGGATTGAAGGCGGTTGGCCAGGAGCAAACCCCAAGGACGGCGAATTTTTCCGCTGCCTCCAAGCTGAACCGTTGCAACAAGCCGAAATTGTAGCATTTTGCTCCACCCGTCGCCCCGGTGGCCATGCTGCTACCGATGCCATGCTGGCCAAAATTTTGGCCGCCGAAACCAAGTGGGTGACAATCTTTGGTAAGTCTTGGGATTTACACGTTATCACTGGTCTTCAGACCACCTTGGCAGAGAATTTGGCCATGATTCAAGACTCGATCGAGTTCTTAGTATCCCAAGGTCGCCGGGTAATTTATGATGCTGAACATTGGTTTGATGGCTATTTGGCCAACCCAGAACACGCTTTAGATACCCTGAAAACTGCTCTGAATGCTGGTGCTGAGTGGCTGATTTTTTGTGATACTAATGGTGGTACTTTGCCCACAGAGATTTCTAGAATCGTAGCAGAGGTCAAGGAAAAGATCGGATCTCAATATCAATATGGCATTCATGCTCATAATGATTGTGAACTGGCAGTGGCTAACTCGATCGCCGCCATTACCGCCGGAGCCACCATGGTACAAGGCACCATCAATGGCTATGGAGAGCGCTGTGGCAACGCCAACCTTTGTTCAGTGATTCCCAACCTGCAACTGAAGCTGGACTATGATTGTCTACCAGATCTAACTGGGTTGACGGCCTTAAGTCGATCGGTCAGCGAAATAGTCAACGTCGCCCCCAACGACTACGCTGCTTTTGTGGGGCGCTGCGCCTTCAGTCACAAAGGCGGTATCCATGTCTCGGCAGTAGAACGGGATTCCCGCACCTACGAACATATTCCACCTCTATCGGTGGGCAACGAGCGACGCATTGCCATTTCGGAACAGTCTGGTCTTAGCAATGTGTTGATCAAGGCCAAAAACATGGGCATTGAACTAACCAAAGAAGATCACCGCAGTCGAGAAATCTTGGCCAAGTTGAAAGAACTAGAACACCAGGGATATCAGTTTGATGGAGCCGAAGCCAGCTTTGAGCTGTTGGTGCGGGAAGTAATGGGACAACGATCGACTATTTTCACCATTCAAGGCTTTCAAGTCCATTGCTCGATCGCCGGTAAACAGCATTCTTTAGCGACGATCGAAATCTCGGTAGATGGCCAAGAAATCCTGGCCGCTGCCAAAGGCAATGGCCCAGTTTCGGCATTAGATGCCGCATTGCGCAAAGCTCTTAGCCAGTTTTACCCAGCTATCAACCAGTTCCATCTGACAGATTACAAAGTCCGCATTGTAGATGGAGATGCGGGCACCGCCGCAGTGACCAGAGTGTTGGTGGAGTCTAGTAATGGAGCTGATCGCTGGACAACGATCGGAGTTTCTGACAATATTCTAGAAGCTTCATATCAGGCAGTGGCTCAGGGCATTGAGTATGGATTGATCATGAAATCCCCGTTAGTCTGCATCATTCCTGACTCGATAAATCCTCAACAGCTAGCTAGCAAAACCTTACAGGAGAATTTGCGATGACTTGGTATATTGTAAAAAATTCCGATCAGAGCTGTGCAGTTACAGAAGATCAAGCTCTTGCTGAGACTGCCAGTGAAAAATGGGGGCCTTACCCCACCAGAGATGAGGCGATCGCCAAAAGAATTGGCCTGATTCGTGCCGGAAAATGTCAGCCGGTCTAGTTTTTTACCATCCAGTTTAAAATTCCTAACATCCGATCGAGTGGCTCCAAAGAATATTCCACCAAATCAATGGTTAGTTGCTGACCAGTAAGTCGCAAAAACTGCCAGCGAGTACCAGTAGTGACACTGCCATAAATATTGGGTACCACAGAATCATTTTCTTGATTAAACCTTTGAGCAGCGACCATTTCTGCGGCGCATTGTCCCCATCCCACATCTAACTCTCCTTTTTTGGCTTCGATAATCACGATCGCGGGAGCTTTAATCGAAATTTCATCCTGCGATCGAGTAATCATAAAATCACAAATTCCATTCAGCCCTAATTCGGGCGCAACCGTAAAGTCTCGACCAGAAAATAGACTGATTTCACTATGAAGAGATTGCAGCAATTCAAACAACAAAGGCGCAATAACAAACTCCGATCGCGCTTTTTCTGTCCCAACAGCAGTAGCAAAAGGAATTGTTTGTTGTAGTAAATCTGCCAGCCACTGACTGGGTGGAACCAATGGAAACTCCGAAAAAAACACTCCAGTTACCACCTTGAGCTGAAATTCTTTTTCGACTTTGCCGATCGTGAAATTACTGTAAGGCATGAGGTCATCCCCAAAAAAAATCTTAACTGTGATTTATCAGATTGATTGATGGACTATGATTTTCCCCTAGCAATAATCACAGTTAAAAACAACATTCCTAAACCAGCGCAGCGATCGATTGCTGATGCCCTGCCAGTCCCCGCAGAAAATTCCGCAGCAAATCTTTGCCAGCATCAGTCAAAATGCTTTCGGGGTGGAATTGGACACCCTCAATCCAAGGATATTCCCGGTGACGCAGACCCATAATGGTTTGATCTTCAATCCAGGCAGTGATTTCTAGAGCGGGTGGGCAGGTTAATCGATCGACAATTAAACTGTGATAGCGGGTCGCCGTAAACGGACTAGAGATGTCTTTGAACACTCCTTGGTTGGTGTGATAAACCGGCGAAGTCTTACCATGCATTAGCTCCGCTGCCCGCACCACCTGACCACCAAACGCCTCACCAATACTCTGATGTCCTAAGCAAACGCCTAAAATTGGGATGGTTTTACCCAGATCCTTAATAACCGTCATCGAGATCCCCGCTGAATCTGGCCGCCCAGGGCCAGGAGAGATCAAAATAGCATCAGGCTTTAAAGCTTGCAGCTCAGCCACGGTAATCTGATCGTTGCGAAACACTTTCACATCCGCAGCAACCGGCCAATCGCGCCCTAGTTCGCCTAAGTATTGCACTAAGTTATAGGTAAAGCTGTCGTAATTATCAATAACAATGATCATGGTGAACGTAAAGGCTTGGCAACTTTTTAAGTTTAACAGTTCTTGTCGGGTGGGCTGTTGTGGCTTTGTCCTGAGCCTGTCAATATCATCGCATTGCGATGACAGGGATCCGAAATGATGACAGGGATCCGAAATACTGCTCCCAACATCTGACTGGTTCGGTGATCGCACTGAAAGCTACATCATAAATGATCGACAGACCAAACAACCTGATAAAGTTGTGTAAACACGGCAGGTTTACCTGCTATTCACTCTATTTAGGAGGAATGTTCTTGGCTCGTCGTTATCTTTTCACTTCAGAATCTGTCACCGAGGGTCATCCAGATAAAATCTGTGACCAAATCTCTGACACCATTCTCGATGCACTTCTTCAGCAAGACCCCGCCAGCCGGGTAGCCGCAGAAGTCGTAGTCAACACCGGACTAGTACTAATTACTGGAGAAATCACCAGTAAAGCTCAGGTTAATTACATTGACCTTGCTCGTGCCAAGATCGCAGAAATCGGCTATACCGATGCCGATAATGGCTTTTCGGCCACCAGCGCCTCGGTGCTGATCGCTCTTGATCAACAGTCCCCCGACATCGCTCAGGGCGTAAATGATGCCCAAGAATCTCAAGATAGTTCCGACAGCTTCGACAAAATCGGTGCTGGCGACCAGGGAATTATGTTTGGCTATGCCTGCAACGAAACCCCCGAACTAATGCCCATGCCCATCAGCGTGGCTCACCGTTTGGCCAGACAGATGGCTGTGGTGCGCAAAAATGGCCAAATGCCTTACCTGCGTCCTGATGGTAAAACTCAAGTCACGATCGCCTACGAAGAAGGCAAGCCCGTGGCCGTTGATACTATTTTGCTTTCCACCCAACACGATCCTACTGTTACAGGCATTAGTGATGATCTGGGTATTCAGCAAAAAATTAAAGACGAACTATGGAAACAGGTTGTGGAACCAGTTTTTGCGGAGCTTTCGATCAAGCCCGATGCTGCAACTAAGTATTTGGTCAACCCCACTGGTAAGTTTGTAATTGGTGGCCCGCAAGGGGATGCTGGTTTGACTGGTCGGAAGATCATTGTCGATACTTACGGCGGCTACTCTCGTCACGGCGGCGGAGCTTTCTCTGGTAAGGATCCCACTAAAGTCGATCGATCGGCTGCTTATGCTTGTCGTCACGTAGCTAAAAACATTGTGGCTGCTGGCTTGGCTGATAAATGCGAAGTCCAACTCAGCTACGCGATCGGTGTAGCCCGTCCGGTAAGTATTTTAGTAGATACTTTTGGCACTGGTAAAATCGATGACGATGCTATTTTAGACCTCATTGAAAAGCATTTTGAGCTACGTCCTGCCGGAATTCTGGCGGCTTTCTCGCTGCGTAAGTTGCCGAGTGAGCGGAATGGTCGTTTCTATCAAGATGTGGCTGCCTACGGACACTTTGGTCGTAATGACTTAGATTTGCCCTGGGAAAAGACTGATAAAGTTACTGTTTTAAAAGCGGCAGCTAAAGTTTAGGTTTCTAAATTTTTTATAGCTATTAAGGAGTCAATATTGGCTCCTTTTCTGTTGGCTAGATAAGCTAAAAATCTCAAAATAGATCTCCATATATCTGGAGGATGGAACATTTCATGGCTAGAATTGAACAGCACCCATTTAGTTATGTGTTTTTATGTCTTGGAGTCAAAGATTAGCCTACGTTTTCACCAGTGCCTTGGGGGCGACCCTGCTGCTTTACTTTTTGAGAGCATTTAAGGTAATTACCTCTTTTCCGGGGGGCATAATTTTAGTGTTGGCTGTGGTCACGATCGCCAGCGGACTTACCTATGGTGTCTTGAAGACCAAACGCTACTAATATGAAAATCTCTTGGGTACTACCAATAACTGCGGCCTTAATTTGGACAAGCGCAGCACCGAGTTGGAGCCTTTCGGCTAGCCAGGTTGCCGAAATCTCCAAAGCTGTGACCGTGGCCATTCAGACGGAAACCTCGATCGGCTCTGGCGTATTTGTCGCCAAAAATGCTCAGGGCTACACCGTTCTGACAGCGGCTCATGTAGTCCGAGATCCTGAGCAAAAATATCAGCTTGTGGCACCAGATGGGCGGCGCTATAAAATTGATCGATCACAAATTAAAATATTACCCGGTGCTGACTTGGCTTTGGTGCAACTAGTCACCACCCAATCTTATCGGATCATCAAAATCAGACAGGCCAACGCGATCGCCGAAGGTTCAGCGGTCTATGTGGCGGGGTTTCCCTTGGGCACCCAAACCATTAGCAAGTCGCTGTTTAACTTCACTGAAGGCCGAGTAACTGCTAGTAGTCGGCAACCGTTAGAAGATGGCTATGGCTTGGTCTATACCAATTTGACTTTGCCAGGAATGAGTGGTGGTAGTGTGTTGAACGATCGGGGTGAATTGGTGGCGATTCACGGGCGGGGTGATGTAGAAAAAGGCAGCGAGGCTTCGACAATTAATCCGACTGTGCGGGTAAAGACCGGATTTAATTTGGGGATTTTAGCAAATGTCTTTGTCCCATTGGTCAATAAATCTGGCTTAAAACTAGAGGTAGCTACTGCACCAGAAACCGCTCTAGATGTAGCCAGTGATGGGCTGTTTGGTGCGACGGTGAAGTTCCAGAGCGGTGATTTGCCGGGGGCTTTGAGTGAACTCGATAAATTAATTACCGCATCTCCCAAAAAAGCAGCGGCTTACTATTTGCGGGCTAATGTGTATCAGGCTTTGGGCGATCGATCACGAGTGCTACCAGATTTAAACAAGGCGATCGAACTAGATGTGAAAAATCCTCGGGCTTATTTCTTGCGTGGTAATCTGTTGTATGCCAATCAAGATCTCAAAGGGGCTTTGGCAGACTTCGATCGCACGGTGCAGCTTGATCCAAAATATATTCAAGCCTATTTATTGCGGGCAATTATTTTTCAGGTACAGGGCGATTTACCAGGAGCTTTGACGGCTTACTCTGAAATGATTAAAGCAGATCCCCAGGAGCCTTTGGCCTACAATAATCGGGCTGGTGTTAAAGCACAGCTCAATGATTTTCCGGGGGCGATCGCAGATTTCTCGCAGTTAATTAAGCTCAATCCCGAAAATGTTAGTGCTTATGATAGCCGTGCTCATTTTCGTAAATATAGTGGTGATGTGTCCGGGGCGATCTCTGATTACAGCAAAATTATTGAGCTGAGTCCAAATAATATTCGCGGTTATTCCCAACGAGCCGGAATTTACAAAGATCGCAAAGACTGGAAGTTGGCTTTGGCAGACTACGACAGGATGCTGAAAATCAACCCCAACGAATATGAGGCGTATTCAAGTCAACTGGATATCCATAGGCAACTTAACGATAATCAGGGCATTGTTAAAGCTTTAAATGGCTTGGTGCGGGTATACCCAAATATTGGCGCTTACTGGTTTACTAGGGCTGAAGCTAAACTAAAGCTGCAAGATAAAGCTGGGGCGATCGCTGATTACCGTAATTGGACTTTGGACAATATCCAGGCTGAAATGGGATGAACACGATGTAAAAAAAAGGATAATGACGGTTCGGACAAAAGACCCGCCATCATTCCCAACACTATTATGCCAATACTTTGCACCGAGCATGAACTCAAAAGTTTCCGAGAGCAGTTATACGAGAAGTTTGAAC
>JANOXZ010000439.1:0-2620 GCA_031418695.1 Synechococcales cyanobacterium VAR_35_metabat_10 | reverse complement strand
CGGTCTATTAACACAGCAAACCTGTCTACAACCAAACCGTTATCGGTAAATTGCTGGCTCGCTTCAATCTTGGAATCTCCTTTGGTAATTAGATCATCTATCACAATTACTCTATCCCCATCTTTGAAATCTCCCTCGATAGATCTACCCATACCGTGATCCTTTACCACTTTCCTTGGTTGAATTAGTGGTACGTTCATTTGAAATCCTACTGCAGTAGCTAGTGGAGTACCTGCTTCGGGAATCCCAGAAATTTTATAACCACTAGGCACATTACCAACTAGCTCACAATACGCATCAGTAACGGCATGAAACAGATCGGGATGCGATTGAGCTTGTCTCAAATCAATATAAAAGGGTGATCTAATGCCTGACTTTAAAAGAAATCCCTCTTCTCCAGCTTCTTTAAATTTCAAAAGGCCGCGCTGAACAAGCAATGATGCGACTTTTTGCTTCGTTGACTCACTTACCATGACTTCTCCATTCTTATTATACATTTCTGATGGGCTGGCCATACTGCTACATTACCTCTCTAATTATATTGATTTCGTCTCTTAGCTTCTGGGTTTCTGTTCTTGCAGCACTTACAAAATCTTTACCATTTGATGCATATATTATACTGCGCGAGGCGCTGATCATTAAACCTGTTTTTTCTAGATTCAGTCCAGCCCTAAGAGTTGCTTCTAATTCGCCACCTTGGGCACCAATTCCTGGCACAAGTATTGTCATGTATTGCCCAATAATCTGCCGCACCTCGGCTATTTCGGACGGGTAAGTTGCGCCAACTACCAGCATGCAGTTGCTATTTTTATTCCAATTTTTAGATACATTTTCTGCGACAATTTTATACAGTTTTTTACCACTTACTTCAAGATCTTGTAGCTCGCCAGCACCCAAGTTAGATGTACGACATAATACTATAATACCCTTATCTTTGTATGTTAAAAATGGTTCTAATGCCTCGCCACCCATATACGGCTGCAAAGTTATGGCATCTGCACCCAAGTAATCAAATACAAAATCTGCGTAGCCCTGGTTTGTATTACCGATATCACCACGCTTTGCATCTAATATTAAGGGGATAGTAGGATGATTTTTTCTCAGATAATCGCATGTCATTTTTAGTTGGAGTATACCTTCAACTCCGCTCGCCTCATAAAACGCTGAATTTGGCTTATAAGCACACACCAAATCAACCGTAGCGTCAATAATGGCTTTATTAAATTCAAAAAGTGGATTAACTATGTTCTTGATATGCTCAGGCAACTTGCCCAGGTCTGGATCCAACCCAACACAAAGCAGTGAATTATTACGTTCTATAGCACCATCAAGCTTCTCTGCAAAATTCATTAAACCGCTCCTACTAGCTCGTTAATTGCTGCATAACCATTCCGCACAATATGCGTTGCAGTTTGCACTGCAGAAGCTCCAGCCTTCAAGTAGTGCTTAACGTGCTCTGGCTTTGTTATACCGCCCACGCCAATAACAGCGATATTATCAGGTAATTGCTGCCTAAACTGGCGTACTTGGCCAAGGCCAATTGCAAGCATAGCTTCGCCGCTCATACCAGCTAAGCCTCCATTAGCTCTAATCACTGTTTCGCCTTTATCATCTTGCCAGAATCCATTCGGAAAAGTATTAGTTGTAACCACGGCAGCCGCTTTAGATGCCGCCACAATAACTACAGTCCGGGATAATTCTGCAGGATTACTGAAAGGCGAAAACTTCAATGAATAGGGAGTATTTTTTAATTTTGCATCAAGCTCAGAAGTAATTTCCTTAAGCGCATTACCATTAAAGCTAAATATGGGGTTAGCCAAACTAGGGTCAGAAGTGTTTGGGCAACCAAGATTAACCTCAATCATATCGGCACCGCTAGCATCAACCATAACAGCAAGATCCACATATTCTTGAACACTAAAGCCAGCTATATTTACAATCAGCGGTTTGTTTACAGCGTGAGCTTTTTTCACCATTACTGGCAACTTTTCCTCGAACCATTCCAGCCCGCCATTCGGCATGCCAAAGCTATTTAGAGCAAAACCCTGTTCATTTCCCGGAAACCAGCGCGGCTCAGGATTCCCATCACGTTGCACATAAGTAACGGAGCCTACTACCACAGCTCCAGCGTCTGTCGTTAGAAGCTTATCTATATCTTCAGCATTCTTAGATATGCTACATGCAGCATTCATTACTGGATTATTAAACTTTAAACCTGCAAATACTACTCTCATGCTTTTTATCCTGAAATTATACTTTATCTTAATGAAATTATATCATTTACAAACACTCTTTGTTAACTAGCGATGCATTAAATAATGCCATGAAAAAATATAGTAGAACATTAGGCCTGTAAAGTAAAAACATCTACCTGGTTGTTTGTGTTAATTGGTGAGGAAAAGTTGAAAGTCTCATGCCTCCTTTGAGTAAGGCCAGTGAGCTCGATCAAGTTTACTACGTCTTCAGTTGATCTAAAGTATGCTTGTTGGCCAAGTGCACGTATCGCGATATCTGGATTGCCAGCATTATTCACGCATTCTGCGTAATCAAGTACAGACATATCAAATGATTTACTACCATATTCTGTTGCAATGGCAAGTTCCTGATCGCGGAGTTGTCC
>JANOXZ010000438.1:0-2038 GCA_031418695.1 Synechococcales cyanobacterium VAR_35_metabat_10 | reverse complement strand
CCGAAATGCATAGTTTTATCGTCGAGTTGCGCTCGCTCACGATGGGGGTAGGCTGTTTCACCTGGCACTATGACAGGCTCCAAGAGGTACCTGAAAAGTTAGCCGAACGGGTGTTGGCGCAAAGTAAGTAGTCTTGACACTCCCCACGCATGAATGCGGGGGATTCTTGGCTCCGCGAAACCACTTAGATTAGATTCCTTGCGTTGTCTAACCCAGAGGTGGGATTCTCCCCAAGCGTTACTTGGCACTTACAAGGGACAATCTTACAAGATCGTGTTTCTTCGTCAGACTAAGATCGGGGTATTCGAGCACTCGAATGCCCCTACAGTAAAAAATTCAAAAAAAACAGGGCACCCATCAAAAATCAATTCCGCATGAATCGATTTTATGAAAAGTGCCGTAGTCCAAACAAACTCTACATCTAAAGTTCCCCAATTTTGAGGAATAGTTAACAGTTTCTGATATTTGAGAAATAAAAAATGCGATCGAGCTTTGTCTCTCCCATATAGTATAATTATGGGCTTTGCCACTGGTACTCGATCGCTATAAATGAAAGCTCAAACTATCGCCCGTGAGTTGGCTCTGCTAGCTCTACCCCAACTATCCAAGGCGCAAAAAAAGTTAGCGCAATCACAGCCCCGCGAATTGCAGTTGACGCTGGAAGAAATGATGCTCAAAGCGATCGCGACACTCAGGGAAGAGACACAAGAAGCACTAGAAACAGCCACAGCGGAATTACAGCGCAGTAACGACAAACTACTAAATAGTCAAACTAGAGCTAGTGACGTAAGTGGTGCCAGAGAAATGACCACAGAAGCGATCGAATTGGTGCAGACGGCGATCAATCGGTTGGGACAAGCTCTAGAAATGCCTGAGTTAATCAATAATTTCAATCGTCCTGACGTTCGCAGTTATGCCCTGGAATTACTGGTTAAAGCTACCGAAGAAACAGCGGCAATCGATACACTGCTCAGTAAAAGTCTGGTAGATTGGCAATTAGGTCGTTTACCCAAGATCGATCGAGATATTCTCCGCATCGCCGTAACCGAGATTGTCTATTTAGGCTTGGAAGAACGTATCGCCATCAACGAAGCAATCGAATTAGCAAAACGCTACAGTGACGATCAAGGACGTAAACTAATCAATGGTGTCCTCCGGCGAGTAACAGAACAATTACAATCAGAGGTGTAGTGGACAGTGAACAGTGGACAGGGGACAGTGGACAGTGTTTAGAGATTGGTAAGTATCGAGCGATGATTTTTGATCGGATGAAAAGCTTAATTCATAATCCTCATAATTCATAATTTATATGGTTTTTAATTGGTTTCGTCGGACATTCGATCGATCTGAATCTGAGCCAGAGCCAATACCAGATCGGGATCTGGTAGAAGATTCTACTGGAATAGATGTAGAGGCTGAAGTTAAGGAAAATCTTCCCGAACCAGCTAGCACCGAAGTTGCTACGGACTATTTAGCTTGGGCAAAAGCAGCTTATCAAAATATTCAGCAGCAACAAACATTATCACCGCCAGAAGTTGTAGAAGAAGCCGCCAGTCAGGAGCCTGAACCGACTACTGTAGCGGAAATTGCCGATGTCGAACCAGATGTAGTCCCAGAGATCGTTACAACAGTAGTTGCACAAATCGAGCCGGAGTCTGTTCCAGCAGACACAGATATCGAACCAGTTACCACAGCAGAAGTCTCCGAAGCTGAAGTAGAAGTCGATACTCCGGTTGTTGAAACACCAAGTGATAACGCTAGTGATGACTCAGCAGCAACAGCAGAAAATATCCCCATCTGGGCACAAGATGACCGTCAGGAGCGATTAGAACGGCTGAAGGCAACCGCCATTGAAACGATCAAACCAGAGACTCCCACGCCAGATATCGACCTAGATGAAGACTTTCTGTGGTCGGCTAAAGTTCTCGCAGATCAAGGACGGACACCAGAACAAGTCTCCTTAGACGAGATTAATTGGCTCAAAAAATTACGTCAGGGCTTAGACAAAACTCGGCGCGGATTTGTCAATCAATTTAAG
>JANOXZ010000437.1:0-1522 GCA_031418695.1 Synechococcales cyanobacterium VAR_35_metabat_10 | reverse complement strand
GCGAATGACCGGCTGCATACCTTCATTCTGGAAGGCGTCCCCGACACCGCTGCCGGAGCGAAAGCGCTCGGCGCGGGCTATGTGTTCCATCTGCGGCGCCGCAAGGCCGACGCCAATAACGCCTTATTCGAACTTGCCGATCGTGCGGCCTGCGTCGTCACCGACGATTACCCCACCTTTATCGCCCGTGAACACAACGCCCGCGTGCCCAAGAAACTGGCCATGCCCTACTACGCCGTCGACTCCAGTTGCGTGGTGCCGATGAGCAAAATGGAGAAACGCGAATACGCCGCATACACCATTCGCCCCAAGATCAACCGTGTGCTGGGGCAGTACCTAAAGCCCTTCGCGATGCCCAAGCTGAGGCGCCATTGGCGGATCAATACCGGACGCGAACTACACGTGGAAGTGACTCCCGCTAACATCCCTGAGCTGGTCGCCTCCTGCGAAATCGACCATACTATCCAGCCATCGCTGGCCTATCGTGGTGGCAGCTCTCAGGCCGAAAAGCATCTAAAGCACTTCGTCCAAAGCAATCTGAAGCGCTACGCCACCGACCGCAATCAGCCCGCCGGGCACGCCACCAGCAACCTGAGCCCGTACCTGCACTTTGGCCACATCAGTTCGCTTGAAGTCGCCCTCCGCGCGCGGGACTACGCGCTCGAGCATTCGCTGGTGGCAGACGAGTTCATCGAAGAACTGGTGGTGCGCCGCGAACTGGCCTTCAACTTCGCGCGCTTCACGGACCAGCCCGAATCGTTGACCAACCTGCCGGATTGGGCGCAGGCCACCTTGGCTAAGCACGCCGGTGATCTCCGCGACCCCGTCTATTCGCCCGCCGAATTCGAACTTGGCCAAACCCACGATCCACTTTGGAATGCCGCCCAGAAGGAGATGCGCCTGCGAGGCAAGATCCACGGCTATTACCGTATGTACTGGGGCAAAAAGATCATCGAGTGGTCGCCCACGTGCGAGGACGCGCTGCGAACCATGGTCGATATCCATGATCGCTACGCGATCGACGGCCGCGACCCCAACACAATCGTCGGCATCCTATGGTGCTTCGGTCTGCACGACCGGCCCTGGACCGAACGCCCCATTTTCGGCATGATCCGCTGGATGTCCTACGACGGCATGCGCCGCAAAACCAACTCCGACGGCTACAAAAAAGAAGTGGAGTTAATGCAGCGAACCGGCGTCGATCCGTTTCGACTACAATAAACGGGAATCGATGCGGATTGTACTCACTGGCGCGACCGGCTTCCTCGGTGCCTACGTTCTTCGTTCTTTGTTGAGAGACACCGAGACACATGTCATCTGCCTTGTGCGTCCCGGGGAAGGAGATTTATTGAACCGAGTTCATGAGACACTTGCTCGCTATGAAATTTGGGACACATCCTACGAGTCGCGGATATCCGTGATGGCTGGCGATTTGCAGCAGCAGGGACTCGCGCTTTCTGCCTGTAATCTTGAGTTGATCATCCGCGATGTCGACGAAGTTTATCATTGCGGGGCCGATGTC
>JANOXZ010000436.1:0-2414 GCA_031418695.1 Synechococcales cyanobacterium VAR_35_metabat_10 | reverse complement strand
AATAAAATTATGGGTTGTATGAAAGTAGCTATTACCGGAGCCACGGGTTTTGTGGGCAGTAAATTAGTTGAAAAGCTCTTGGCACAAGGAGACGAGGTATTAGTATTGACCCGCAACGCTAGCAAAGCTCAATCGCTGTTTCCGCAAGCTCAAGTGGTGCAGTATCGACCATTAGAAACCGGTAACTGGCAACAGTCGATCGATGGCTGTGATGCAGTAGTTAATTTGGCTGGAGAGCCGATCGCTGAGAAAAAATGGACTGCTGAACAGAAAAAGATTATTTTGGATAGCCGGGAATTGGGTACTCAGAAAATTGTGGAGGCGATCGAACAAGCCACCAATAAGCCCCAGGTATTGATTAGCGCTTCGGCGATCGGCTACTACGGGGTTAGTGAAACTGCCAGCTTCGATGAATCTAGCCCTGCCGGGAATGATTTTTTGGCAGAAATTTGTCAAAAGTGGGAAGCAGCAGCCAAAACTACTTCTATCCGCACTGTAGTTTTGAGATTCGGGATTGTGCTGGGTAACGGTGGTGCTTTAGCCAAAATGTTGCCTGCTTTCAAAATGTTTATGGGTGGCCCGATCGGCACTGGCAATCAGTGGTTTTCTTGGATTCAGGTAGATGATGTGGTTGCGATGATTTTAGCAGGGCTGAAGGATGCCGGTATGTCGGGGACTTTTAATGCTACTGCGCCGCAGCCGGTGAAGATGAAGGATTTGTGTGTGCAGTTGGGAGCGGTGATGGCCAGACCTTCTTGGATGCCGGTGCCGGGTTTTGTGTTGGAAACGATGTTGGGCGAGGGCGCTACGGTAGTTTTGGACGGTCAACAGGTGTTGCCAAAGGGGTTGCTCGATCAGGGCTTCAGCTTTCAATATGCCGAATTGCCTGCTGCTTTACGAGCTTGTTTGTAAAATACTGGTTGTGATGAGGGGCGATGAAAACAAAATGCTAGATGTCGATCGCTTCGCTTGCGCCGAAGGCGTTTACGAAATGTCTCTGCAAGAGAATCGAACTGGTTAGAAAGGACTTTGCTGTTAGCGGTTTACTTGGTACTAGGTTTTTCTTTCTATTTCCATCCAATGATACTGGTGCTGGGATAAGACCTAATCCAACGGACTAATAACTCCTCGACCACCACGATTCATTACATGGGTATAAATCATGGTGGTTTTGACATCTTTGTGACCTAAGAGTTCTTGCACTGTGCGGATATCATAGCCATTTTGGAGTAGATGGGTGGCAAAGCTATGGCGAAAGGTATGACAGCCCACTTTTTTATGGACTTTGGCTTGCCTTACGGCTTGCTTGACCGCTTTTTGTAAGCCACTTTCATGAAGATGGTGCCGCCGAATAATGCCAGTTCTTGGATCGGTGGCAAGACCAAAACTAGGAAAGACATACTGCCAGATCCATTCGGTTTCAGCGTTGGGATATTTGCGCTCTAAAGCAAATGGTAAATAAACTTTGCCATAACCTGCTTCTAGATCTCGTTCATGCAGGCAGAGCACTCGTTTCAGATGGGCTTGTAAGAATGGTATGAGGGTTGTTGGTAGCATTGTCACTCGGCCTTTTTGGCCTTTAGTATCGCGCACGACGATTTGTTGATAGGCAAAATCGAGGTCTTTGACTCGTAGCCGTAGTACTTCCGATAAACGTAGCCCTGTGCCGTAGAGCAATTGTGCTAATAATTTATGTTCTCCAGACATCTGATTAATAATGGCTTGAACTTCGGGCTTGGTGAGGACAGTCGGCAAGTACCGGGTCTTTTTCGCCCGCAGAGCATCCACGGACTCTAGTTCCTGTTCTAGAACGAATTTATACAAAAACAATAAGGCGCTAAGCGCTTGATTTTGGGTAGATGCTGCAACGTTATCGACTACAGCTAAGTGACCTAAAAATGCTTGGACTTCTTTCACTCCCATGTCTTTGGGGTGCTGCTTGTTGTGGAACAAAATATAACGCTTAATCCACGACACATAGGTTTGTTCTGTGCGATAAGAGTAATGCTTCAAACGAATGGCTTGTCGAACCTGATCTAGAAGTTTAGGTGGGGCAGATGGCTCCATAAACATTGGAGGAAAAAATGAAGATTATTACAAAATGTTAGGAAATCATTCCTCTATCGGGCAAGAGCATTTAAACTGAAGTCGATTCAGTCTAAACGCCCAATTTGGGGTGTTATGCAGACGAACGTCGGGCTATCCCCCCATTTTCCAGGGTATATGCGGACAAATGTCGGTATATGCACCTAATTTAAGGGGGTTATGCTGAACTCGTCAGCATAACCAGTAGTTATTCCGACAAATGGGCATAATTTTTTGGTGTGTGCTAAAATTAAAAGCCTTGCGGTATAACAAACCGTTCGAACCGACAAATAGAAATTGTTATAGTGGTTAACCGCACTGCTTCAACT
>JANOXZ010000435.1:0-1685 GCA_031418695.1 Synechococcales cyanobacterium VAR_35_metabat_10 | reverse complement strand
GAATTGGGTTACGTCTCCGGGGATGAAGTCGAACGCGCCCTCGCCAAGCAACGTGCCGGTGGTGGACGGCTCGAGGACACGTTGGTTCAATCCGGCAAGCTCAGTCCGGAAATGCTGGCGAAATCCTTGGCCGTACAGTTGGGTTACGAATTTATTAACCCGAACGAATCCGCGCCCGATCCAACCGTCACGACCTTGATCCCCGAGGCCCAAGCCAGACGTTACACGCTCTTCCCGTTCCGCATGCAGGGAAACTCGCTGGTCGTGATCATGAAAGACCCGCGCAACGTCTTCGCCTTGGACGATCTGCGATTGATGACCGGCCGCGAAATCGTCCCCGCCGTCGCCCCAGAAAAAGACATTCTGAAGCTGATCGAACGTTTCTACGCCTCGAGTGCCACCGATGTCGATGCGCTCAACAAAGAACTCTCGGCCCTGGGCGGAGGCTCGAGCAAGGACGATTCCTCGAACGATCCGAACCTGGATGACAACGCCGTGGTCCGCACCGTGGACACGATCATCCGTGAAGCCATCGTCGCCGAGGCCTCGGACATTCACATCGAACCGACGCAGGACAAGATTTCGGTGCGCATTCGCGTGGACGGCAGTTTGCGCGAGTACATGGTCCTGCCAAAGGCCGCCGGGCAAAGCGTCGCCGCCCGCATCAAGATCATGGCGCAACTCGACATCGCCGAGCGCCGCGTACCGCAAGACGGACGCATCCGCTTTCGCAGCAAAAACATTCAAGTCGATTTGCGGACCTCGACCCTGCCGGTCGTCTACGGCGAAAAAGTTGTGATGCGTATTTTGCAAAAAGCCAGCAACATCCCGGAGATTGAGGATTTGGGCTTTTCGGAATGGAATTTTCAACGCTTCCAGGACACGATCCTCAAGCCGTACGGTATTTTCTTGATCACCGGTCCGACCGGTTCGGGCAAGTCGTTCACGACCTTCTCGGCCTTGAAACGCATGGCCACACCGGATGTCAACGTCACGACGATTGAAGATCCGGTCGAGTACGAGATCCCAGGCATCAACCAATCGCAAGTCAACAACGCCGCAGGCATGAATTTCGCTCGAGCGTTGCGGGCCTTCTTGCGACAAGATCCAGACATCATCATGGTTGGTGAGATTCGAGACACTGAAACTGCCAAGATTGCGGTCGAGGCCGCGCTGACGGGCCACCTGGTGATCGGAACCCTGCACACGAATGATGCTGCGGGTGCTGTCACCCGTTTGGAAGAAATGGGTGTGGAATCGTTTAACATCTCCGCCGCTCTGGTTGGTGTGCTGGCGCAACGTCTGGTGCGACGCATCTGCACCAAATGCAAAGTCGAGGCCGCCGCCGATCCCGAAGTCTTGCGACGACTGGGCCTTGGTGATTCAGAGATTCAAAACGCCAAGCTGTTTCGTGGTGTCGGTTGCGACCGTTGCGGCGGAACTGGCTACAAGGGCCGTTTGGCCGTCCACGAATTGCTGGTGCTCGACGAACCGGTGCGAAACGCGATCATTCAGCACAAAAGCGCCACCGAAATCAAAGAGATCGCCGTCAACGAGACCGGTATGCGCACCCTGCGGCAAGACGGGATCGCCAAAGCGATTCAGGGGTACACCACGCTCGAGGAAATGGGCGTGGAATCGTTCAACATTTCCGCCTCGTTGGTCGGGGTGCTGGCGCAACGCTT
>JANOXZ010000434.1:0-2918 GCA_031418695.1 Synechococcales cyanobacterium VAR_35_metabat_10 | reverse complement strand
GAGCTTGAGTAATTTTTTTATCTTTCAGCAACGACTTGCCAATGCTCTCATAACCATAGTCAGTACCACCATTAAAACCAACAGTAGTGCTAGTGCCATCGGTAAGATTAAACTTTGCCGAACCTTGAATTTGCACCAAGACTGCTTCCCAGCGATCTTTCATGTATAGCAGTTCACTGCCAGCTAAAGAGCCTTTAGCTGCCTGCAATCCATCAGCACCCTCTAGTTGCAAGCGAGTAGGATGAGGTTTTGCCCAGTTGGCAAAATCTGCGGGCTGTTTATACAAAGGATATTTGTATTCAGCGGTGCGGGTGCGGCTACCTTGATGAATAGGTTCGTAATAACCTGTGTAATAGACAGTCCCTTTGTTATCGTTGCCGACCGATTGAAAGAAAGAAAATTCTTTCTTGACGGCATCGCGCAGCTGAGCAGAAGACTTGGAGCTGCTAACTAATTGTTTAAAACGGGTCAGTGAACGAGCAACTCGCTCACGAGATACTCCGGGTACTGGATATTCTCTATAAACTTTAGCAGCACCTTCTGTTTGTAAGTAGCGCAAGCTGTTATCGATCGAAAACAATAATGCTTTTCGATCGCCTAGTTTGCCCCATAGCTGGTCATCTAGACCAACTACTTCACCATTATTGGGGGCTTCACAACAACTGTCATCGGATTTAGGCTGAGCAGCCGCGACATTTTTGGTGGGTTCGGGCAGAGAGGAAAGACGCAAAGGTAGGTGTTGCGTACTCGCTAGGGCAAGTCCCGTTTGGAGGGACAGCAACGCTAGTGTTTTAATCATAAACCTGTGGTAAATGTTGATATTGCCGATTCTAATAGTCTCGGTCGTGACTGGATGTAAAGAGGGGTTCTACACGAATAGCCATGACACTCGCAGGACGAACAACCATGTATTCACCCTGAATGTTTTTGATTGGCACTGTGACGAAGTCTTGGGAACTAGATTTGGGAACTAGCTCCCCACTATACCATTTCTGGAATTCCTGAATGCTGGGGAAACGCACTTCTTCGCGGTGCCCACCAGTAATCATGAGATATACAGCGTATTCGTCGGGTGTCTTAGCCATGACTGTAGTTTATAGATAGAAGGACTCATCATTATGTTTCCCGCTCGGCTTAAGATTAAGCACAGTAAGACTTATAAATTTTTAAACTCATGAGCGACAACAAAACTACCACAGACACTACTGGAGCAGACGCGATCGATGTGGCGATTGCCAGTGGATTAGATTTTGATGGCACCCCAATTCCATCCAGCAAGCTAGATCTGTACCACAAAGTGATGGGCTTAGAAGCTGGTCGGCAGCGCAGCGGTGTTTCTAATACTATGCGATCGCGGATTGTGCGGATTGGTGCCAAGCATATTGCTCAAACTGAGTTAGATGCGATGTTGGCTGCTGCTGATTTTGCTCCGCTGAAGGAGAAAGAAGTGGCTTTTTATTACGGCGGCAAATAAAGGTAGTCCAGGGGGATGGGAATCCTCAACCCCCTGACTGTGAATACACCGCCTCAGTCGCTTACCTGAATTTTTCTTTTGCCAAACCAACCGGGGCAGAAACTTAAAAAGAGACAAAACTTCAATTTGTTCGGTACAAATTCACAATCTCTGCCACCACTTGTTCGATTGACATCCCATCAGTAACAATTTCGATGGCAGTAGCGGCTTTTTTAAGAGGGGCGATCGCTCTGGTGCTATCTAAGTGATCGCGTTCGGAGATCGAGGCTTCTAGTTCAGCCAAGCTGATATCTATCTCCCCATTGGCGTGCAGATCGGCTAAGCGTCTTCTGGCGCGTTCGCCCACAGTGGCGGTTAAAAATATTTTTACCCCGGCATCGGGAAAAACATAGGTACACATATCGCGTCCTTCGGCGACGATGCCGCCGTTGCGCCCGATCGATTGCTGTTGTTGCACTAAAGCTGTGCGGACTGCACCCAAAGCGGCGATCGCTGAGACTTTGCTGGTGACTTCTAAGCTGCGGATTTCGGTGCTGATATCTTGGCCGTTGATTAAAACTCGATCGCCCCGTAATTCGATTTTGGACTTAGCGACCAATTCGGCGATTTCGGCGGCGCTATCTAGCGGTAGCTGAGCTTGTAGAACTAACCAGGTGACGGCACGATACATGGCTCCAGTATCGAGAAACTGTAGACCCAGGGTTTTGGCAACTAGTTTGGTAACAGTGGATTTCCCCGCTCCGGCAGGGCCATCGATCGCAATGATTGGTGACTGCTTAGTTAGCAATATGTTATCAATCAAGCGGGTATTACCGACTTTGGCGGCGATCGCCAATAATCCATTAGTGTGGATCGAATCCAATGGAGCCATTGTTTCTGGATCGACGAGTTCTAGATAGTCCAGTTCGATTTCCGGATGTTCTTGTAAGTTTGATCGCACAGCAGTTAATAGATCATCAGGTACTTGATGACCAAGAAAAAATATGTCCTGCACCAATTTCAGACTGAGATAAATATTGGCGGCTTCCTCTTGTTGCTCAGCGTTGAGATATTGATTGCGAGAACTTAAGGCTAATCCGTTGGCTGCCCGGACGATCGGACAGGTCACAATGCGTCCTGGTAAATATAAGTCCTGGGCTAGTTTGCGAATAATAGCAACTTGCTGGGCATCTTTTTGACCAAAGTAGCTGTTGGTAGGACGAATGATTTGCAGTAGTTTGGTGACAATGGTGGCCACACCAGTAAAGTGACCGGGACGTGAACGACCACATAACCCACTGGTTAAACTAGCCGGAGGGACAACTTGAGTTAGTTCGTCCCCCAAGTTCAAAGATTCGCTGGTGGGATTAAATATTACGTTTACTCCAGCTTCGGTACAAATCTGTCGATCGGCGGCCAGTTGGCGAGGATATTTATCGAGGTCTTCGCCGGGAGCAAATTGTAA
>JANOXZ010000433.1:0-6246 GCA_031418695.1 Synechococcales cyanobacterium VAR_35_metabat_10 | reverse complement strand
TGAATATTTTGATAGACCGTATCTCGATCGACTGGAGCCAATTGATCTTGTTTGTTTAGCACCACCACCACCTGCTGCTGGAGCTTATTTAGATAAGCAAACTCGGTCGCAGTCAAGTCTCCATTGGTGACAAATACCACCAAGTCAGCTTGCTGCAAAGCTTGAGTGATTTTCACATCCGCCCCATCTACTTCAAACAGAGCCGGAGTTTCGGTTAATTCTAAAGGCTGAGCCGAAATAAAATCGGTGGCGGGCAGCGCCGCAATGACACTAGTTTTACCAACTCTGGTGGCACCGGTCACTGCCAACCGATAATGTTGCCGATCGGCTTGTTGCAAAGCCTGAGTCAATGATTGGCGGAGAGATTCTGAGTTACCACCTTCGATGGTTAATTGATCGGCGATGAGTTTTACTTGATCACTTAAGCGGGTGAGAGTTGATGAATCGATTTTGATTGGCTGTGCAACTACGGTGCCCCGACGCTGACTCCAAAGCCAATAACTGCCACCGATCGCCATTGTCCCCAACATCAAAGCATTGACGTTGCTGGCTACCGCATGACTCAGCATATCCAGACCGAGAAATCCAGCGGTAACGGCCAGACCGCCCACTAAGATTGGTTTTTGAATTTTTAGACTCATCACCTTTAAGAACTCCGCAGATTGCACTTCAGTTTTGAATTGACGCTTGATAAGTTACCGATTTTCAGATCACCGACTGTTCAGATCACATTCAGATTTTAGAATACCGCCGGGAGATCACAGTGATCGGATCTCCGCTGCTCAATATTTCTACACGCTACTGACTACCCAATTGGCTACTCAATTGGCTCACCAGGTTCTTCGCTAGGCGACTCCTGCAAGGTAGACAACACATCGGTAGTAATGGTAGCGGCTTCTTCAGAATCTACATCTAAAGCCACTTGTAGCTCTTGTAAAAAAGCCTTACGCATGGGCGGCACAGTCAGTGGACTACCATCTTTAATCGCCCCACCCATAGCAACCGAGGCGGCAATGGCGATTGCATAGGCAGTGGGAACTAAATCATCGGAGATCACCTCCACATCATCGGCAGCATTGAACAATGCGCCTAGTCCTTCCTTATCGGCAATTTCGGCCAGCTTATCGATCG
Organism: Synechococcales cyanobacterium VAR_35_metabat_10; assembly: GCA_031418695.1. Classification (GTDB taxonomy): domain Bacteria; phylum Cyanobacteriota; class Cyanobacteriia; order Cyanobacteriales; family Chamaesiphonaceae; genus JAAFHZ01. Next base: position 5,115 of record JANOXZ010000433.1, on the reverse strand, counting down.
AAGCCAGCAAATCTTCTTCAGAAGATTCATCGAACAGTTCAAACGTAGACAAAATATCTAGCAGCCGATCTACCGGAATTTCGGCATCTGGTCGATCGGCCAACATGGTAATTAAGGCGATCGATGCAATTCCTTCGGTGGGAGTAAGCTTCACATCGGTAAACTCGTCAGAATTATTGAGGATGGCCTCGTACTTAGTCATTTTGCACTCCTTATGTAACTATTAATTTATTGGCGATCTGCTAGTGATAGCAAGCAAACAGCATCGTACTTCATGTAATCAACTGTAAGATATAGCAGAACAGTTCCACAGGAAGGAAACGAGCTTAATAATCGGATAAGATTTGAGTCTGTATCCCATGCAAGTATGGCAGAATATTGTAGCCGCACCGCCTATTACCTGTTCGCCCTCTGGGAAATTAGTTAACCTGAGCACCAATGACAATTAGAACCAACTTGGAATTCTTTGGTCGAGTCCTACAAAAACCGCAACTTTCTAGCCGCTTAATGGCTGTTGGGTTGGCTGTGACCTTACTGTTTATCGCGATCGCCTTTCTGTCTCCAGTGTTGGTAGCGTTAGGCTTACTGGCAGACCCCCAAGATTCGATTACTTTTGCGATTCATGAACCACCATCGTTTACACATTGGTTTGGCACCAGTCGTGAGGGTTACGATGTTTTTTCGCGCACATTAGCTGCCACCCAAGCCGCTTTTCAGGTGGTAATTGCCGCCACTGCCATCAGTCTATTGGTCGGCGTGTCATTAGGGATGGTCAGCGGCTACTTAGGCGGCAACGTCGATCGGGCATTGCTGTTTTTCATGGATACCATCTATACATTGCCGGGACTGCTGCTATCAATTGTCCTGTCTTTTATTGTGGGGCGCGGGATTATTAACGCGGCGATCGCCATCAGCATTTCCTACATTCCTCAATATTTTCGGGTGGTCAGGAACCAGACAGCTAGCTTAAAAAATCAAATGTTTGTGGAAGCCGCTCAAGCATTGGGAGCTTCTACCCCTAGGATATTAATAAAATACTTGCTAGCTAATGCCATTCAGAGCGTACCAGTACTATTTACCCTCAACGCTGCCGATGCGATTCTGGTCTTAGGAGGCTTAGGATTCTTGGGTTTAGGCTTGCCCGAAGAGATTCCAGAGTGGGGTCATGACCTCCGCGAAGCACTTCCGGCTCTTTCTACCGGAATTTGGTGGACAACTTTTTTCCCAGGTTTAGCTCTCACCGCAATGGTTACAGGACTTTCTTTATTAGGAGAAGGACTAAGTGAACTAATTAATCCAAAAGAAAGGGAAAGCTAAAAGTAGAAGTCACAGTTCTTAGTTAGATCCTCCTTGTTCTCAAGGGGGATTTTTATTTTATCCAGTATAAATACATATAAAATATAATTAAATTATCTAAACTGCATGAATCAAAACTGTTCCTATGCAGCTAGACAAGATCGGGAAAGTGCTGTTAAAATGCCAGTGGTGAAGAGTCTACCAAAAAGTCTTATTGAAGTCCTATGAACTTGACTGACGAGCATGAAGTTGTATCGCTCATCGTCCGCTATGGTTTTGACCTGGGAGGTCAGCAAGCCGCTGCATTGGTCAGGTTATGGGGCAGTAAATATGATCGCACTTGGCTGTTACCGGCAGCGATCGAATCATTAGATCGGGGAAGATATAAGGTTGCTTCGATCGAACAAGTGTTGCAGTCTTGGCAGCGTCAAGACAAAATGACCCCTCGTTTCACTACCGAATTTGCTGAGATGGTTTTGGGGCGAGGTCATCAGCCCCAGTCGGCAGGCTCCCAAGAAGTATTAGATGAATCGTTAATGGACGAGGAAATTCATCAATTTTCTGACCAAGATATCGCCGAGGCTCATCAGTTTGCAGATGAAATTGGCCTCAGTGAACCGGCTTTAGACGAAGATAATATCAACTGGGGAAACGTCCATAGCCAAATGGCTTCTGATAAAGTGCCATTTAGAAGTGGTGTAATCTCCGATCTAACGGCTTCTAGCTATCCACCCAGCAAGCTGCGCAAGCCCGGTGAAGAAGAAATTGTGCCGCCTTACTTACCCCAAAACACCACCGAGTTTGAACCGCCGCCTGAAGTTTCACAGTTTTACTATCGATTGCTGAGAATGGCTAATACTTCACCTGCCGTCAATGCCCAGATCAGTCTGGCGGTGTTAACAGAGCCTCAATATCAGACTGGGGGGTAATTAGTGCAAGCCTGATATTGAGGCTCCGCTCAGTGATCAGCATTAACTAACCACCACCCATCCGAATTTCCGAACAAAACGAAGCCAACTGAATACCATCACTGGTTTCTTGCACAATGCTGCGCAGTCGTAAGTTAGGGCTAGCAAACCAGATTCTTTCGGTACTAGTAAACTGGTCGTTACTGACCGCAAAAGTTAAAGCTTCATCACTGCCGATCGCTACCTGACCCAAGGGATTTTTTTTGCCGTTTAATACCCAAGCTAATTCGCCAACAGCAGTGGGAGCCAATAAAGTGGTGGTGGCAGTCATATTGGTGTTTTTGGGCGAACTCCAATCTGCTACTGGCTTACTCACAACCTGAATGCCACCCCAGTCAGCTTGGGGGCAAAATTCTTTGACAGCATCAGTAGCGAGTAACTCAATGACGATCTCTGACTTACTATGTTCAGATTTTTGGCTGGCCAGTTGGTGGGTGGTGCGTTGGGAAAACCATTTACCAACACTGAGGGCAAAAAACTCTTGGATCGTCATCACGAAAATTTATAGACTATCCATACTATAGCAAAACTTAGGTGCTCCCAACACCAGCTAAGAACCCATCGGATCGGGCAGTCCCAAAGCTTGGCGGGTTTTGCTGCCCACAATGCCATCTACATATAGTTTCCGATCGGTTTGCAGTTGACGTATGGCTCGATCGGTATCTTGGCCAAAGACTTTATTTACTTCTACCTGAATGCCAATTTTACGCAGGGCATTTTGCAGGGCTTCCACATCGTTACCCAGTTGTAGCGGCTCAGTGAGCTTCAAGATACGCGGAATATCTAACCCCGAAAAGCCCTCGGCAGGCGCATAGCGCAGCCGACTAGCCGTCACTGGGCCAAAATCGCCATCGCTGGCCACCGGGTCATTGGGGCGACGAGAATTCCAAATTTGCTGAAACGCCTGCACCGCAATTTGGTGGATAGGTTTCACGCCGGAATCTACACAGTCATAATGTACTGGATCAAAAGAGCCGATCCATTTCCAATTGTTAGCTTCCAAGACTGGTCGCCAACCGTCAGCATCTTCGATATCGATCGCGCTGGCATTATTGTGATTGCTCTTGCCCGGGGGTGCTGCGGCACTGATCCCGCAGCGGCTATTCCGATAATGAGTCCGCAGCAACATTTGACCAGCAATGGTGCGATAGGCCGAATTGATCACCATTTTTTGATTGCGATCGGCAATGGCCTTGGCCAAGTTTTGCTTCGCTGAAGCCTGCATCCAAGCATGAACAGAGCCACTCAAAGATACATTCAAATCATCAATCCGCACCAATAAACCGGGGCTGATTTTATTCATTTGATAGACCAATTGAATATCCAGACCGCGCACTGCAAAAGTTGAGCAATCTGTCACATCCTTAATCAGAGCCATATATTTATTGATAGATGCAGTGGTACATTCGTCATGCCAAATTATCACAGAAATGGTGTATCCACGGGTAACAACCATGAATTTAAACGGGCGCGAATTATTCCTTGACTCTCGGCATCTGCCTAAACATCTACCGGATACGCCCCAAGCTGAAAGGTTGCTGAAGCGGGGCAGTCGGCACATGTTTTTAATGATTAGGAGACGATGTTGCGAGTTGCTCGGGCTATTATGGAGAGAGGAGAGTACTTAGGGGAAATCCGAAACTATGAACGCTATGGCTTGCTGTTTTCGGAGCCAATTGGCTACCGGATAGATCCTGATGGGTCAAGGATTCCACTTTTTTACGGTGAGGTTAAAATCGATGCAAACGACAAATACCATCCCATTCCCCGCACTCGACCCAGTGAAGGATAGTTGGAGTTTTTTGGAGGTCTGGATCGACCCGATGCAGTCGCCGCCTTACGTGCTGCTGTTGATGGGTGATTTGGCTGGGAGCTGTTCGATTTTTGATCCGGCTGAGGGTTATGGGCTGATTAAGGGTTGTGGTGATTATGAGGAGGCTCGGCTGTGGTTGCTGGAAGATGAGTATGAGCCGATCGAGGGGCGGCTGGCAAGTGATGAAATTCTTAGCCAGGGATGGCAATGATGATCGCGGCTTCAGAAATGACCAGTTAAGTGCAGAATGCTAAAATCGGACAAGTCCCTTGGAGCAAAATAATCCAATGCTAACCTTAGAAGAACTTATTTCAGAAGCAACTGCGTTACCAGACGAGGGCAAGGCTATCCTCATTGACAAAATTGTGGAAAGCATGGCGGGAGAAATCGATCGAGATATTTTGACGGCTGGGGTGCAGAAAGCTCAGGAACGTCTTGCCGAAATTGATAGCGGCGCGGTTCAGACAATTTCTGGAGATATTGCCTTGGCACAGATACGGCAACTTACGAAGAAATGAAGTATGAGTTTCACCCAGCAGCTCTGCAAGAATACGCGGAGGCTGCGGAGTTTTTTGCCCAGCAAACTACTGTCAAGAGCGGATCTGAGGCGATCGTTGGTAACAAGATGTCAAGGCATATCTACTACATCCATTTTTAGGGTAGTTTTTGGTTTTTTTGACAAAGATCCGCGCAAAATCAAAGTCTTCGTCGGTTAGATAAGGATAATCTTCCCGCAAGACCTCTAAGGTTTCGCCTCGCTCTAGGGAGCGGCCAATTCGTCGTACTGATAGCCGTGAGTTAGGAAAGACGGTTTCGCCGCCTAGAATATTGGGGTTGTTAACTAGCTTGGCTTTCCAGGTTTCAAATCGATCAATCATCTGACTACCATTATGGGGTTTGATATTTTAAGGGGTTGGCTGTGTAGATCGATCACTTTCCAGAGCCAAAATTAATGGGGGAGAGGCAGGGTTTGAATTTCACTCAGTAAGTCAGGGCGCAAGTCAAGGAGTTGAAAGAGCCTAACTAATGATAGAGGAG
>JANOXZ010000432.1:0-2872 GCA_031418695.1 Synechococcales cyanobacterium VAR_35_metabat_10 | reverse complement strand
TATAACCTTTGGCGAATCAGGGGCACTAGTTGTACCTCCAATCCCCTTAAACCCACTTCCTCCATAATCCGCAGTCAAAAGCATATTCATAAAAACCCCAAGTTATGTTATTTCCACAATGAAACCGTCATCGTATCCGTTACCAGATTCGTCATCGACAATTTCATTCTCCTCTTCGTTAGGATATGAAAGTTTTGTTACTTTATCTGATGAGTACAGTGGTTCTGCAATAGCTAAAGTATTTTTACGTGGCTGCAAATCACTCTGACCAACGACTGACTGCACCATATTTGACCCATAATCGCTATAGGTGGCGAAATTGATCGGTGAATACCAGCTTGTATCTAGACCCTCACTTTGAAGCTTGTGTAAAATCGATCGCACCTGAATCTCTAGAATTGTGATTGATTCTTGGGCAGCTTCAATGACTTCCTTATCTTGCCGATCCTTCTTGGAATTAACCGCAAACACCAAAAAGAAGGCATTTACAGCATCCATTATTTTTACAGGGAGCCTGGGAATACCATAGCTTCCTCTGAGGAATGATATAACTTTTGGATCTCTGTCACCACAGACTGATATGGACACAGATGCGCGTGTTCTAGTAGTTGAAGTCTCAGCTTTAGGCATTTTAGTACTCAAATATTACAAAAATAGATCTGTGTAAATCCATGCAACTGTACACAGAGCCGATTAACTTTCAGACGATGGGAAAATGAAATTAAGCAATAAAATTAATATAGCGCTTAATTTCAAATAAATCTACGATAATTTAATTATAATTTAAAAATAGCTATCATAGAAAAGTAGATGACAAGGTTAAAATGCGATCGTCTCTAAAATTAAGTTTTGTTAGACTTAAGATTAGATTCTTGGGGTGCTATTATTTACATGATTCAAATTCAGGCATTTACTATGAGTTCACTTCGCAATATCACTGCCAAGACATACTTGTGCGAAATAGAGGAAGCACAATTAATGGATGCGCTAAAGTCCAGTGGTTTATCCAGAAGCGAGTATATTCGTAGAAAGCTCCTAGGAACCGGTGAGATGCTAGATATTTATCGTCTACTCCTAGAGATTAGAGATCTTTTAAAGGCTAATCAAATGGATGAGGCAAAGACTCTACTCATTGATATGTCAAAGATCATCATTAGTAGCAACAGATTCAAACAATGATTGGAAAAATCACTCAGGGCAGTAACTTTCAAGGGTGCATCGATTACCTTTTAGGAAAGGATGGGGCTGAAATTGTTGGAGGTAATTTACTTTCAACCACTGCCCCTGAATTGGGCAGAGAGTTCAGTATCACGGAGGTTTTGACCCGAGGCATCTCTAAGCCAGTCTTCCACATATCGATTAGCCTCGATCCCCAAGAATCTCTTTCTAGAGAGAAATGGGCAGAAGTAGCTGATCGATACATTAAAGAAATGGGATTTACTAATAGTCAATATCTCGTTGTTCAGCACCATGATCAACCTCATCAGCATATTCATATTTTGGCCAACCGTATAGACTTAAATGGCAAATCTGTTAGTGATTGGTGGTCAAAGAAACGTACTGAAAAAATCCTTAGAGGAATTGAGAAGGATTACGGTCTACAAGTACTTCCTTGCAGTTGGGAGAAAGCCGATCGAAGGAAGTCTACTAACCAAAGATATGGCCAAAGAGTAACTGCTGTTGAGCCACTACAGAGTGTTATCGATCGGGCGATTTATCATTCTGGAACCCTGAGAGATTTCCAAGAATTTCTACAATTCCAAGGTGTCGAAGTCCGTCTCAGAGATGGTGACTTAGATTTAGGGAAGGCTTCAGGTATATCCTATCGCTGGAACAATGTTTGCTATAAAAGCTCTGACCTCGGTAGCTTGTACTCTGCCGGTGAAGTGATCGATCGATTGTCACGAGAGATGACACGATCTCCAGTGATTGCAGAGAGAGATTTCGGTGTATCTAATGAATTGGCAATATCAGATGATAGTTTGAAAAGTGTCGAAATATACCATGTAGAAAATATTAGTAGAATTGTTGAGAGTGAATCTGACATTGTTTTTGAGGATGAAGAAGAGCTTGAAGACGAGGAGGAACTTGAGATGTGACATAGTACGTCAGTGGCTTTGTGCAGCGAATGTCGTTTGAGGCGATCGCGTCTCACTTTTGAGTTATTACTGTTTGTCATGGTGGAGATATAGTGTTAAGTTAGCAGTGTCGTAGCGATTGAGTTCCAAATAAGCAATGACCAAAGAATTATATGTTTGCCCTAAGTGCGGTTCCGGTGATATATGCAAGCTTTCATTGATTCATAGAAAAGGGATTGCTCGTAGTAGCGGTATGGGAAGCATTAGTGGGGGAGGCTTTGTCGATATCAGCACCCGTAGCCAAACAGCAGCAAGTGAATCAGTTAGACCGCCAACTAAACCTTTTATATTTTTCCTTCGCAATCTTGCATTTGGCATCGTGTCATTTCTCGCTGGATCTTTCATATTTGCCTGCCTGTACGTATTTTTGAGAAAAGTGATAGGATCGTTGAATCTTTTGATAGCTCTTGCGTATGTGTTATTCCTAGCATTCGTTGTTGTGAAAGTTGTCATCATTGATTCCTACACAAATGCTGTAAGCTATCGGTCTGCTATCAGCCGTTGGCACAACAGTTACCAATGCCAACGGTGTGATTCAGAATTTGTATTGGATATTTAATCAGCGACAAAACCACTTTCGATGTCTTGGCCAAACTGCTTCCAGCCACCGAAGTAATGCCGATCGACCACTTGAATTACTTCCTCCTCAGTTAATTCTCCTAAGCCCCCTGATTCATCTCTACATGAATAATCAGCAATCCACCATCTCGCTTCTAGCATCTGTTGAGCTTTGT
>JANOXZ010000431.1:0-9811 GCA_031418695.1 Synechococcales cyanobacterium VAR_35_metabat_10 | reverse complement strand
GATTATTGCTAGCCAAGTTACCAGCGATCGCAATATCTACTGTGTCTTTGCCCGCACCAGTAAAAACAGTGTTGTTACTAGGACTAAAACCAGGAGTAACTCCAGCAATCAAGTTATCAGTACCAGTGCTACCGGCAACCTGAGTAGGTGGCACATCAGCATCCAGGCTAAAACTGAGGATAGTGCGTACTGGATTAGCCGCAGATGGCTCTTGGAAAGTATTAGAAGCATAGGAGTTAATACCCTGTACTGCTACATTTAATGTTTTACCATCAGCAGAAACATCAAAAGTGGTGTAGTTAAAAGTATCTGGCGAATAGAAATCTGCGGCCTGCCGGTTGGTATCAGCATTGGGATCGCCTTCTCGATAGACATTCTTGAGTCCAGCAAAATTAGGATCGAGACCGATCGGGTTAACCTTGTCTGTAGTTTGTTTGGCAGCCAGCTTATCAGCCAAAGCCTTGATATTAGCGAAGCTATGATCGGTAATGCCATCCGGGCCAGTAGCACCGATCGGACCATCGACGATCGAGAGAGCGCCTGGTAATACTCTAATGCTGGTAGGGTCATTAATGTTATCGAGATAGGTCAACTCGTTGATCCGGTTTTGGTGGTCGTCGCAAGAGAGAAAAACGACGTTTTTGATGCCATTATCGGCGATAAACTTTAGGAGTTCATTACGTTCTGCCCGATAACCACCGATCCAAGATTTTCCACCATCTGCACCAGAGCCGATCGCACCCAATTGATCGATCGGGTCAGTAATAGCGACGAATTTCCAAGCGGTGCCATTTTTCTGAGCATCTAATAGGTTCTGTTTTAGCCAAGCTAGCTGGGTTTTACCAAGTAGAGTCCGATCGGGGTTATCAGCTCTGACACCGGTATCATCGGTGGTTGTAACTTTGCCCGCTGCATCGGTGGTTTTCAGTCGCACATCACGATAAGAACGAGTGTCGGTATTGACATAAAGTACGTTCTTACCCCATTGCTGGGAATTGTAGAGCTGCTGAGTACCATTTGAGCGAGCATCATCAGGAGCAACAACTAGTTTCTCTTTGATGGGTTGGTAGTCGGTATAAGCCTGTTCTAAGGTTTTGAATCCAACCGTTTGGTTGATGAATGTACCAGTTTTGTTGACATCGTAGGTAGTATTGTTGGTGCCATTGCCAGCATCGGTGGCTAATATGCTGGGCGCACCGCCGTTGATGAGCTGCTTGTTGCCTAGCTCGTGGTTATCTAACGAGGTGTAGTTACCCTGAGAGGCAAAGAAGGTTTGCAAGCTAGGGAAGCCATCAGGCTTAACTGGTTGGAGGTTTTCTAGGTACTTGCGATGATAGTCAATTAAAGCTTGAGCCGGGTCTTTGGCCGCATCTGCTGCTGCCGGTGAGCCAGTACTAGCCGTCTCATAGATAGTATCACCCACGTTGCCAAAGAAATCTAGGTTCAGTTTGCCAAAGTTAGCCGTAGAACTATAAGGACGCATCACACCGTCATAGTCGCCGCTAAAGCCAAAGCGGACAGGGGCTTTAACATCGGCAGCTAAGGCGGTTTTAAAGGTACCTACCTGACTGAATTCACCAGCGGCATCTAAGAAACGGTAGTAGTACTTGGTACCGCTGGCTAAACCAGTGGCATTGATCTTGGCGGTTCCATCGTGGTCGAGAGCATCAGTTCTGGCGATATTTTTATAACTAAAGGCGATCGATCCAAAGTTGGCATCAGTAGAAACCTGTGCCGTGAGGTTAGAATTGATCCCTTTGTTAGTATTGGGGTCGTAAGTGCGAGTCCAAAGAATGGCATCGTTAGTGGTGGCATCTCCCGCAGCTACTCCAGAGAAAGAACCAAGGGTAAGATTAGTCGGAGCGGTGTTCGCTGGAATCACCGTATCTACAGTTTTCACTTGTAGGTTTTGAATGCGCTGATCCTGTGTAGCTGGAGTATCGGCGACATTGTATGCCTTTTGGGGAGTGCCGTAGTTTGCCTTCAAGAAATCTTCAAATGCTTTCAACTCACCCAAAGTATTAGCCGGTACATTGGCAACCGCAGTAAGATCTAGAGTTTTATCTACCGGTGCCGACAGGGTGCCGTTGTTGAGCAAATAACGGAAGTTATCAGCATTTTCCTTAATAGGGTAGCCATCGCCGCCATTGGCGGTAAAGTTCAATGTGACTACACTGATTTTTGCTGGTGCATCTGCCAGTAGCACTCCGTTGTCTGCTATTCTGGCCACAAGTTTATCATCTAGATCATAGATAGCGATATCTTGCACTCTCTGTCCAGCCGCCTTCGTGGGGTCATAAGAGAACCGCACACCACCGATTTGGGCGTAGCCACCGTTGCCGGGAGCTAATCCAGCAGCATAGTTCAAGATATTTAATAAACCCTGGGGAGTAGTGTCAAAAACAATCAATTTGTTATCGAAACGGAGGGCGTTCTCGGCATCAAGCTGGGAGATTGCACCGGCTGGTTTAACATTAGAAGCTGCTGGGGGCAGTTTTTCACCGGTTTCACCGATCGAACCTACCGAAGCCCGAATACCACCACCATTTTTCAATGAGGCCAAAATTGTACTCGGAGCAATCGCTGCTTTGGCTTTAAACAGGTTGGCATCAGCAGAAATATCACCCAGATTGACTTCTTGCGCCCGACCAAAAGCCCGATCGCCTTCTAGATAAACTTTGGTATAGCCGTAGATGTTGCTGTCTTTAGAAATAATTACATTGTTGATTGCATCAGTAATCGCACTAACCTTTGTCCCGATCGCACTGCTAGCTACAATCTGTTTAGCAGTTTCGGTAGAACCATAAGCGGCTTGGAGAGTGGCTTGATTGGAAGCGTAGGCTCCATTGATGATTGGGTTCAGGTTAGGGACAATAATTTCGCCATCGGCATTGAAATCTACCACCAGGCGACCGAGATAAGAATATTCGGTGTCGGTAGTGACGATTAAAATCGCTTTACCATCTTTGCCAGCGGTGACGATCGGGTAAGTGCCAACAAAATCTGCTGTGTGGCCGTTGAAGCCTACCGCTTTGTCGGTTGCATCACCCAAGCGTTCGTGGCCACCACCGGCAACCATCACATCGATGCCAGTAACGAGGGGAGCCAAAGCTTTATTGCGTTCGATCGTGTCAAGCTGATCTACCAAGACAACTTTGTTGACCCCGGCGGCCTTCAGTGCATCAACTGCGGTTTGGATGTAGGCGGCAACTTCTTGCAGGTCATCGGTGGTAGGGATGCCGTCATCTTTGGGCACAGTGCCATTTGGAGACGTTTTGCTTAGCAGGTCGTAGGTAGTAGCACCCACAATCCCGATTTTCTCGCCGCCTTTGGTGACAACAGTATAAGGTGCAATTTTGCCTTTGAGTACCGAGGCTTCTTTCCCAGCAAAGTCGTTGGTAGCTGTGCCACCCAACGTTGCATCGGCAATGCCGCGCAGAGAACTATCGGCGGCAAAATTGAGGTTGGTGGTAATAAAAGGAAACTGTGCCCCAGCCCAAGCGGTTGCGCCTGTGCCTGATGCCGCGATCGCTGCTTGTAATACCGGTGAACCCAGGTCAAACTCGTGGTTGCCCAATGCCGAGGCATTGGTGCCAAAGGCGTTCATGATGGCGATATCTGGGCGACCGATCGCTGTGGTGCCAATGCCCGCTACGCTATTCAATAATGGATCAGAGCCTCCTATTAGCCAAGGGCCAGGAATGTAGCTATCGCCTTCGCCTAATACCAAGGTGTTGCTGTATTGGTCATCAAACTTGTCAATTAGTGCGCCTAAGATTGGAGCAGTTTCTACGCCCAGCAAGCCGCTTTCACCGTAGTAATTCAGCAACTGGAGGGTGTAGGCTGGAGCCTCGGCAATTCTGCCTGGTGAGCCAATTTCGGTAACAGAGATACTAGTAGGTAGAAGATTAGTGACTGAGGAAGCACCATTCGTGCCGATCGCGCTCAAAGTTGAAGTTGTGGCGTTGTTTTGTAAGGCCGCATTGTTGAAAGTTGCAAAAGGGGCGCTAGCTGGTGATGCTCCAAAGACCAAGTTGGTTTGCAGAACACCAGCAGCATTATAAATATTTACTGCATCGCCTGCTGTGCTCAATCCGGCACCTGCTCCAGTGTAAGTACCAATTTGCAAACCTGTTGGGGGCTTTGTGCCAAACCAGTTGGTCAAGAAAGCGGCGGGGGCAGTAGGAGTTGTCGCAGCAGTGGTTTCGATAAAGACTACCGATTCTCCAGCGCCGATGCTGGTAATACCGTTCAAGGTCAGAGCATTAGCAAAGGTATTGGAGTTATCATCAAATTTCCAACCGGTGATATTTACTGCGGCAGAGCCAGTATTAGTAAGTTCAAACCAATCGGCGGCTACCGGTGAGTTACCACTACTCCAGGGAGCTACTTCGGTCACGAAGATGCCACCAGTAGAAGTTGGCGGAGTTTCATTGGCTACATCTGTGACTGCTAATGTATAGGCTGTAGTTACATCTGGAGTGCTGCCTACGGTGGAGTCGTCTACATTAACATTGACGCTGTAGCTAGTTTTGGTTTCAAAATCTATTTTAGTTCCAGCTTTAATCGATAAAACATTGCCAGTAATTTCAAATAAACCAGCATCTGCTCCTGTCAAACTAAGAGTATTTGTCCCCAGAGCATCATCAGTAACCGCAATATCAGCAACTTTAAGAGGGGTTGCAATGCTGGTGTTTTCGACGAGCGAAGTTAACTTATTATTCAACGTTAAAGCAGTAGGAGCGGCGTTGACAGCTACGGAAGGGGCATAGACCCAGAGCTGAGGATGGTCGATATCACCCCCACCATTTTCGCTGACTACATACAAATTGCCATCTTGATCTACGGTCAGACCTTCATGCTGCTGATCGGGGATAGATAATGGATTTCCGGCATCAGAGACGATTGTTAATGTACTTAAGATATTGCCAGCCCGATCGACTTCTACAATTTTGCCATCGGCTTGACTTAGTAGTAACAAGTTGCCAGCGTCGGCTTTACCATTCAGGGCAGCGACGTTCGACAGAGCATAAACGTCAGCAAAGTCGCCCAGACCAGCTTTTGTCGGGTCAAAAAGGTCAGTGGAGTTGAGGGCAGTAGGTGAACCGTTGCTAGCTGTACCTGCGGCAAAATCAATAGTCGTCTGAAAGATGCCTTCGGGGGTGATCTCTTTAACTGCGATGAATCCGCTGGTCTGGGGGTCATAAGAGATACCCTCAATGCCGATATTGCCGATCGTGGTACCGAGTTTGACAGTTTGCACGCCGGTTCTAGCCAGGGTGGTATTTGGAGTATAGGTGAATAAATTTACCTGCCGATCGCGCTCTTCTACAAAGGCAAACTTGCCGCCACCTACATAGGCTAATCCTTCTGGGTCATAAAAAGCAGTGCCTTGAGGACTAGTACCCGAGGCTAATGTCATGGAGTCAATCAATACACCCGTTTTGGATACTTGGACGATCGATGTACCACCATCACCCAAAACAAATAATGTATCGGTGTCTTTGTTGTAAGTTACGGCAGAAACTTCTTGAGCCAGTAAGTTGCCGGTGGGGGCTGTGGTTCGCTTCGGCTCAGGTAGATCATATCGACCAATCCGAGTGTATTTAGATAGATCAATATCGTTGATTGCCATTGTGGATTCCTATATTTATAGTGAGAAGCAAAATTTTTGGCAGGACAATATATTAAGGTTGTCAGCTAAACTGCTGGCTTCCTTTAGGGCGTTTTCACTAGCTGAAAACGAAGTTAAATAATATTTTCGATATATTTGAAAACCGTCTTAATTTATCAGTAACAAGTTAAGAAATAGATATGATTTGGTTAAGTGAAAGTGATTATGAGTGTGTCGGTATATACCAAAAATCTTGATTTCATTGAAAAGAAGTCCGACTTCTAAAAGTCGGACTCTGTTTAGATCGGTCAGCTTTGGCTAGAAGTCGGACTTCTGGCGGAATGCTTAGGCGAAAACGAACTGGCCAGGATTACCAGGAGTTAGGCTGCTGGTTTGGATACCCTTCAGCACGGCTAGATTCTGACCACCAAAGGATATCGAAGTATCGGCTCCAACTTGGGTCAATACTATATTCGTGGCATTAGCACCAAGCCCTTGAATACCAATTACATCAGTACCAATTTGGAAGTCCAGAACAGTATTGGCCGCCGTGGGAGCTTCCCCATTAGCAATCCAGAATTGGTCAACACCTGCACCGCCAGAGAGCAGATTACCGCCGCCGGTGCCAACGAAGAACTTGTCGTTGCCATCACCACCTAAAGCTCGGCCATTGGTGCCTAGATAAAAGGTGTCGTTACCAGCTCCACCAGAAATGCGATAATCTTTGACCTCACTAGCCTCAAATTCGTCATCACCAGCGCTACCAAAAGCTCGATCGGCATCAGCCACAAAAATAACATCATTGCCACTCCCTGTATCGATCCGGTTATCTCCTGCTGAGGCACCAGCGATCGCCGCATCCACCTTGTCGTTTCCGGCACCAGTGAAGACTCGATCGTTGAATCCATCAAATTTAGGAGTCACACCAGCAACCAAATCATCAACTTTGGTAGAACCAGTAACTTCGCCTACAGCAGCCAAAGGCTTGGCTAGTTCCAGGATAATCGATTCATTGTTGTCTGCGACGGTAGCCGATCGACCAGTGGAAAAGGGATAGTTATTGTCATTGGCAACCAAAATTGTGTTGTTATTTAGTACCAACACGTCTTCGATGGTTACAAAGGGAAACGTGAACTTATTACTGCCATCCTTGTTCAAGTCGTTAGGATCTTGCACATTCAACAGATCGACCACTTCTTCTTTGAAGACATTGCCGTTGGCATCTTTTTTGGAGATATCAACTTTATAGATCTTCTTGAATAGAGCAGTGGCTCCTTGGCCATTATCTCGTTCGATGATTAGGTATTCGTTTTTGTTGATAACTGTGAAGTCACCGATCGCATTACCAGCCGCTTCCATTTTATAGGAGCCAAGCTGGCCTTTATATTTTTGGGTAGCTACATCAAACTCATAAATCCGTAATGTGCCAGCCGGATCACCAAACACGGTGCCTTCTAGTAAAGGGTACAGGGTCTTTTTGTCGGGACTGATTGCCATGCCCTCAAAACCTCTAGAACCGCCTAAGTTGGCCACAGCAGCTTCGCCAGCTAGCTTGTCTCTTACTAAGTCACCCGTACCAGGGAAATCTGTGAAGAAAGCGTCTACACCAAGATTAATGTATTGTTCTAACTCTTTCTTCGGATCGCCTTTGTAATCGGAAGCCAAGAAGAAACCTTCACTGCGGAAAGTGTAAGGATGAACATGCAAGCCCGCTTTATGGGCATCGGCTACTAGAGTGGTGGGCGTACCCAATACTCTGTCGGCTTCGCTCTGTAGTCCATCACCATTTAGGTCATCGGGTTTACCATCTTTATCGTTATCGACGGTGCTAGATGGAATGATTAACCGTTTGTCAGGGCCAATGCCAGCAGCATATTTAGCAATTTCGGTCAATTCCGCAGACTTAGTCAGATCACCATAAGTACGAGCATCACCACTAACAGTAAAGTCGTAGGGTTTGCCAGTAGCACCGCCAAATAGTTGAACTAAAGGTAGGTCAATCTTAGCAGCGGGCATGATTTTGTCATTGATCTCTTTGAGGTTAGTAACTTCAAAAGATTGAATGAATACCCGTTTGGGGTCAGTGAAGTTACTAGCAACTAAGGTATCAATAAGCTTTTGACCTAAATTGGCATTGATTTTAGTAGTGCCATCTAAATAAGACCCTTGAGTAGCAAAGTAAGTAGGATGCTTGGTTTCTGGGTAAATTCCGATCTTGCGACCAGTATCTTTTTCTACTTGCTTAACTAAATCAATTACTTCTTGCAAGGTGGGAACTTTTAAGCCGTCGCCATCATACTTGGTGCCACGCAGAGCGGGGAGGCGCTCGATCGCGTTCAATTCTTTAATCTCAGCTAAGGTGAAATCTTCGGCAAACCAACCACCAGTCTTGGTGCCATCCAAAGTTTTGACCGTTAAGCGATCGGCAAACTTGGCCAGAGTAGCAACGTTAGTACTGGTATTGGTGAGATTCAGCTCAAATTTACCAGCAGCATCGCGTTTGATAGTGCCATCAGCATTCAAAATTACGGCTGCCAGCATTGGCTCATGACGAGCAATCAATACTCCATCTCTAGTCACTACTAGATCTGGCTCAATGAAATCAGCACCATCAGCGATCGCCAACTTATAAGATTCCAAAGTATGTTCTGGGCGAGAACCGCTGGCTCCCCGGTGGCCAAGGACTAGGGGCGCATTACCATCTAGAGTTTGAAAGGTGGTCTTTTTGAGCACATCGGGGTTTTGAGGCGATCGAACTACTGGTGAAGTAATTTGATCGCGGACTAAATCAGCGGTACCAGGAAAATCTGAAAATACGCCATCAACTCCAGCATTAAAAAATGCCTTGTATTCTTCGGCTGGATCGCCATTGTAGTTAGAAGCTAGTCGTTTGGCTTCACTGCGGAAAGTGTAAGCATGAACCAACAAGTTAGCGGCATGAGCATCACTGACCAACGAAGAAGCCGGTAAAAGAGTGCGATCGGCATCATTCACCAATCCATCTTTGTTAATATCATCTGCTTTGCCATCGTTATTGGCATCAGTGCCTTTGGAAGAAATAATCATGGGCTTCCAAGCACCAATTCCATCAGCATAAGTAGCAATTTCGGCCAATCCCACCTTGGTTTGTAGATCAGCATAGGTGCGTTTGTCGCCCTTCACCGTGAAGTCGTAGGGCTGCTTATTAACATCTTGGTAGCTCAGAGAACCATCCAAGTTTACGTCGTAGGCATCCAACAACTGAATCAGCGGGATGTTGGTCTTACCATTCAATTCTTTGAGGTTGGCGACTTCAAAAGATTGGATAAATACCCGAGTAGGGTCAGTGAAACCGGTTTTTTGCAGGGTTGCTAGCAGCGGTTCTTCTAAGGATAGTCTTAGATTATCGTGATAAGTAGGGTGCTTAGTTTCTGGATAAATGCCGATCTTTTTGCCGGTATCAGCTTCGACCTGTTTCACCAAACCAATAATTTCTTCTAGTGTTGGGATTTCATACAAACCGTTAAAAACTTGGGTGCGATCGGCCATCGGCTGAATTGCTTTCAAGGTCTTGATTTCAGCCAGGGTGAAATCAGAGGCAAAGAATCCTTCTTCATCAACACCATCAACTTTTTTGATGGTCTTGCGGCTAGCAAATTGAGCCAAATCTTTAACGTTAGTGGTATTGATTAGGTTTGGCTCGTGGCGGGCAATTAGCACGCCATCTTTGGTCGAAACTAGGTCTGGCTCAATGAAATCGGCTCCGCGCTCGATCGCCAGTTTGTAAGAACCTAAAGTATGTTCGGGCAATTCACCACTAGCTCCCCGGTGGCCAATCACGATCGGAGCTTTACCACCCAGAGTCTTTAAGGCAGCAGCAGCGGGGTTTGGAGTAGCGATTGGGGCATCTAATAATTTACCAGTGGCATCAAAATGTAGTAAATAGGGGCCAAATTCTTCCCCTACCCAAAATGTGCCATCTTGGGCGACCACAAAAGATTCCACGTCAAAATCTGCACCGGTTAAGAGTCGATCGCCAGTAGTTTGGTTAGTAATAGCGAAAGGTACTTTTTTATCGGGGTCAGAGAACTGGACAAAATTCAGAACCTTTACACTGCCATCACCTTGAGGATCATAGCCCTGGAAGTTAGGATCGATCCGATATAGCCGCAGTAGAAAATCGGCGCTATTGCCTTTTGCACCATAGCCATTGTCAGC
>JANOXZ010000430.1:0-7246 GCA_031418695.1 Synechococcales cyanobacterium VAR_35_metabat_10 | reverse complement strand
GGAGTTTTGTGTGACCTATTTCGGTCGAGTAATTACGGCACTAGTGACCCCACTAGATGCTGATTTGAATGTGAACTATGCTGAGGCCGAGAAATTGGCAGTGCATTTAGCCGCTAATGGCTCTGATGGCATTGTGGTCTGTGGCACCACTGGGGAATCGCCGACGATTAGCTGGGAAGAAGAGTATGAGCTGTTTCGGGTGATCTTAGCGGCGGTGGGTAGCACCACTAAAATAATTGCTGGTACCGGGTCGAATTCTACCAAAGAGGCGATCAAAGCCACCACTAAAGCTGCAAAGCTCGGTGTCCATGGTAGTTTGCAGGTGGTTCCCTACTATAACAAGCCTACTCAGGCTGGGTTGCTGGCACATTTCAAGGCGATCGCCGAGGCTTGTGACTTGCCAATGATGCTCTACAACATTCCTGGCCGCACCGGACAAATGATGGAGCCGGAGACTTCGATCGAATTGTCACAAATTAATAATATTGTTGCAACTAAAGAAGCTGCGGGTAATCTAGAAGTAGTAAGTCAGATACGCCGTAACACTCCTGCCGATTTTAAAATCTATTCGGGAGACGATGCTCTCACCCTGCCCACCTTGGCAGTTGGAGGCGATGGGATAGTCAGTGTGGCCAGCCATCTGGTGGGCAATGATATTCAGCAAATGGTACAGAGCTTTCAGCAGGGCGATCATACCGCTGCCTTAGCCATTCATTTGCGGTTGATTCCTTTATTTAAAGGCTTATTCTCTGCCACTAACCCGATTCCGATCAAAGCAGCCTTGAATCTGTTAGGCTGGAATGTAGGTGGTTACCGTTTGCCTCTCTTGGCAATGTCTGAAGAATTAGTGGCCGATCTACGCAAGCTTTTGCAAGAGCAAAGATTGTTGCAGTAAACCATTGCTCACTTGACCCACTTGCTGGAATATGTTAGAAGTATTACTAGCGAAGGTAAGAAATAAGACAGATACCCTCAGCCGGACTGATTATTTTTATTGAGCAAATTTGATTTTTGAAAGGCGTTAGTGATTTTTAAAAGGCGTTAAGATTTTAAAAGGCATGAAGCCCATACCAACCTTGTTTTATCAGAAAATAACTGCTTGAAAAAGTTACTGATGACTACACCTTTAGCCCTACGGCTACAGCAAAGCTTGAAGCACCCTCCATATGGTTTCTAGGCGCGACTCTTTTCGCGCAAATTATTGTTTATCTGCTACTTCGTTTCAGTAGCTATCAAATTGTCACAACCAATTTTAATTAAGAAAAGATCCAGTTCCAGTTCCGAATCTCTGGAACCGTTGACCGTAACTAGTAAGGTCGATAAAACCGTGTCTCCCCTAAAGGTGATTCCTTTAGGCGGTTTGCATGAAATCGGTAAGAACACCTGTGTATTTGAATATCAAGACGAAATAATCTTGCTAGATGCCGGTCTGGCTTTCCCCTCGGACGGAATGCATGGAGTCAATATCGTATTGCCCGACATGACCTATCTGCGAGAAAATCGTCACAAAATCAAGGGAATGATTGTCACCCACGGTCACGAAGACCATATCGGCGGCATTTCTCATCACTTGAAACAAATCGATATTCCGATTATCTATGGTCCTCGGTTGGCGATGGCCTTGTTACAAGGCAAGCTAGAAGAAGCTGGCGTAGCCGATCGCACCAAAATCAAAACTGTCTTACCCCGCGAAATGGTCAGAATTGGTCAGTACTTTGTAGTTGAATTTATTCGTAATACTCACTCCATCGCTGATAGTTTCACCATTGCCTTGCACACTCCAGTTGGTGTAGTAATTCACACTGGCGACTTTAAATTCGACCATACTCCGGTAGATGGCGAAGTTTATGACTTTGCGAAGTTGGCTGAACACGGCGAAAAAGGCGTGCTCTGTTTAATTAGTGACTCCACTAACTCCGAGTTACCTGGCTTCACTCCTTCAGAAAGAGCGGTATTCCCTGGTTTGGAAAGATCGATCGGAGCTGCTAAAGGCCGGGTATTAATTACCACTTTTGCTTCATCGGTACACCGGGTGAACATGATTCTGGAGATTGCTCAAAAAACTAACCGCAAAGTCTGTGTGGTTGGTCGATCAATGTTGAACGTAATTGCTCATGCCCGCAACCTTGGCTATATCAATTGCCCAGACAACGTGTTTGAACCGCTGCAATCAGCGAACCATTTGCCAGCAGACAAAGTAATCATTCTTTGTACCGGTTCTCAGGGTGAGCCAATGGCCGCCATGACCCGGATTGCTAACGGTGAATATCGCCAAGTAAAAATTAAACAGGGCGACACGGTAATTTTCTCGGCTAACCCAATTCCTGGCAACACGATCGCCGTGGTAAACACGATCGATAAGCTGATGATGCAGGGTGCCAATGTTATTTATGGCCGCGATAAAGGTCTGCACGTTTCTGGCCACGGTTGCCAAGAAGACCAGAAATTAATGCTCAGCTTGACTCGTCCTAAGTACTTTATTCCTGTTCACGGTGAGCACCGGATGTTAATCAGACATTCTGAAACTGCTCAGAGCATGGGAATTCCTAAAGAAAACATGGTAATTATCGATAACGGTGACGTAATTGAGTTGCGTCCTGAGTCGATTAGCAAAGGCGGCAAGGTAACAGCCGGAATTCAACTCGTAGACAACGCTGGTATTGTCCAAGACAACGTCTTGAAACAGCGTCAACAGTTAGCTGAAGATGGCATTATCACTGTGGCTGTGGCCATCAACGGCGAAGGTAAGATCTTGGCTCGTCCTCAAATGCACTTGAATGGTGTGGTTTCGGCGGTAGAAATCTCGCTGTTGGAAAACTTGGTAGTCAAGAGAGTCGAATCTACTTTGGTCGATCGCTGGCCTAGATTTGCCCGCTCTTTTGAGTCTGGCCAAAAAGACGTAGATTGGACTGGCTTGCAGATCGAACTAGAAAGTGCCATTCAGCGCCTAGTTCGCCAAGAACTCCGCCAGAGCAACCCCAGCATCGTAGTCTTGCTACAAAAGCCTGAAGGAGCTGAAAAAGAAACTTCCGGTCGTCGGAAACAGCGCTCTACTGCCAAAGTTGCCGCTGCTACTGAAGCTTAACAGCAGGAAATATTGCTAGACAAAGGCCGCTAAACTGCTTAGCGGCCTTTGTGATATATCGATCGCCTAGCACAAGCAATCCTGAATGCTAAACTGGAAGGGATTGCCTCCGGCACATCGATCGCCTAAACATTCCAGCGGCACACACCGCCTTATCACCCATCTGAGGAAATCACCGTGTTCACTCCGGCAGTTGTAATATTTGGCATGATCTTGATCATGGCCTCTATCGGCTTGTTTCTCACCAGTAAGTTTAAACCCGAGCTATACCAAGAATCTGACAACATCTATGCAGGTATTGGCTTTGTCTGCGGGCTGATCCTGGTGTTCAGCCTTGATCTGGGTGCGGCAATGATCTTCCAACAGATGTTGATGATTGGTGCCTTAGTCACAATCATGTGGCAATTCTTACAAGTGCGCGCCGAAAACAAACGTCTTAAAGGCGGCGGTCGCAGTAGCGGCAAAGAAGAAAGAAATTCTGGTCGTCGCGCTGGCTATAACGCCCGCCTAGATGATGAACCAGAATATGTGCCTCAGAAACGCAGTCGCCCCCGAGACACCGATCGATCAGAGCGACAGTTTCAACCCAGCGGCTACGAAGATGGCTTCCGAGAACCCGAACGGCGAGGTGGGCGCATGTTGCCCAGCGGTTATACCAGAGAAGAACCAATGCCAGATGTGCGTCAGCGCAATGATTATGCCCCTGAATACGGCAATAATTATGACCGCTATGAAGAGCGGGCAACCAACAGCCGTGACGATCGATCGCGCCGGGTGGAGAATCCACCCCAAGATGACTGGTCTGCACCAGCCGAAAACCGTGACTGGGAAGCGAACCCTCGCCGCGAAGAAAAGCCCAGTCCAGCACCTCGGAAGAAACCCCGGCGATCTAGCCTAGAAGATTCCGCTGATGAGCCAGCAGCTAAATCGACGGCCTACGTGGAATATGAACCGGTGGATCCAGCCATTAATGGAAAGCCAGTAGAATTTCCAGACCAGTATTAGTCCATAGAATTTATTTGCGCCAAGATTAATTTTCTTGGTGCTTTTCTTTGCAGACCCCCAAAAATTATTACAATTTAACTTACACATTCTCCTTTTCTTTGATATGTTCAGACCAACTGCCTTCCGTCGGTTTGCTGCTTTCCCTTTAATGTTGGGACTTGCCTTGTCTTCCCCGTTACTTTTTCATCAGGCTACGATCGCTTCCGATAATGACGAAAAAACCAATATTCGGGTCTATAAGCAATCAGGACCAGGGGTCGTTTCGATCAAAGCTGGTAATGCCGTGGGCAGTGGCAGTATTTTGACCAGTGAAGGTTTGGTGTTAACCAATGCCCATGTGATTGTCTCTGCTCAGGGCAGTCCAGTGCAAGTGACATTGGCCGATGGACGCAAGTTTACTGGCAAAGTTGTGGGAGTCGGCAATAACAATTTAGATTTAGCCTTAGTACAACTGCAAGGAGCCAATGATTTGCCTGTAGTTAAATTGGCTAAGAGTACGGTAGAAGTGGGGCAACGGGCATTTGCGATCGGCAACCCCTTTGGGCAGTTTCAGGGTACTTTTACCACTGGTATCGTGAGCCGAGTGGATGCTAAAAATGGTCTCATTCAAACCGACGCCGCAATTAATCCTGGTAACTCTGGTGGCCCCTTGTTGAACAGTGATGGTGAACAAGTGGGAGTGAATACGGCTATTTATACCCGTAATGAAGGCAATGTGGGAATTGGTTTTGCGATCGCTACCAACAAAATTCAGCCTTTTTTGACTGCCTATCGTCAAGGTCAGTTGAGTACAGTAGCTCAGACACCACGGCGCACCACCACGACCACCAAAATCCGTAAACTGCCATTAAATGGGCAGGTGATTAGTGCTCGTTTAGGTAGTGGTGATCCAGTAATACCACCAAACAATAGCTATATAAATATCTATATTTTTCAGGGTGTGGCTGGTCAACAAGTCAAGTTTAAGATGGTTAGTCAAGAAATTGAGCCGGGACTGATGTTAATTGGGCCAAACCGCAAAGTGCTATTTCAGCAAGAAGCCAATGGCAGTAATAACATCACGGTCAAAGGCCGGTTACCTATTACTGGTAGATACTTACTATTTGCTAATTCCACTGGCCGACAGGCCTCCGGTAATTATCAAATTGCGGCCATTGGTCAATAACTACCAAGGCACCATTGATGTCCAGCTAATTAAATAGGGATGTCCCCAAGCAAAAACTCCCACAAAAACCGCTACGCCCACATAAGCTGGGCGGAAAAACTCCTGCCACTTGAGCTGCTGTTTACCTTGAATGACGGCTACAAATGGCCAGATCGAGGTGCGGGCTTGGGCTGCCACAAAATCATCGCCGTAGCGTTTTAATAACCGTCGATCGCCATGCCAAACTGCAAATAAATGATGTGCCATGAGTCCGATCGAAGTCACAATCATAAAACTCGATCCAATCCACAAACTATGTGCCACGCACCAAATTAGCTGACCGACCATCTGGGGATGGCGGGTGACTCGGATGATGCCGGTTTCGTAGAGCCTTACTTGAGGCTTGAGAATGGCGGCCACTTCTAATAGGTTGAAAGTGGCGGGATAGAGAAACAAAAAGGAGATGGCCGAAAGTATCCACACTAGTTCTTTAATGCCCGTTACCTGCCGTAAATCCCAAAGTTCTTGGCCGTCATAGCGGTGGTTGAAAAAATAAATAATCAGAGCGGTGGCTGCCGGGACGCTGACTAATGCGAAAAGAATACGGTATGCTCTGGCTCCTATTTTGGTTTCGCCCCAAGGCCGGAGGGCAGCTAGACCACTGTGGGCGATCGCAAAGGCCAAGAGCATGGCAACAATTACATAATGGCTGTTCTGAAAAACAGATAGAGAAGTCGCGGGCATGAAGAGTACAACTTTTGTTACGTTACATACAACTTTAAGACTCATTTGCCTTCATGACTAGTTCTGACACTACTTTTTGCCATCGGTCTTGGCTTTTTCGTATCTTTTGAGTTCTTGGAAGTACAGAAAGTTTATTTTGTCTGTGGCTTCGCTGTCGATTTTGACGGGTAGCAGTTTTTGGAAGCCAGTGAGGAGTGCAGCCAGTCCGATAGCAGTAGCCAGTGAGAAGATGCCGATCGTCTTTTGGTTAAAGTGTGTTGTTAACCAGTTGTGAGAATCACTACTTTGCTTTTTAAGTTGTGCTATTTCATTGCTTTGTTTTTTGATGGTTTCTCGCTGCTGAACTACCTCTTGTTGCAATGATTGTTGTGCAGCTAACAATTTATTGAGAGCCATTACAGTTGGCTGAAGTGCTAGATCAATATTAGGCGGGAACTCATTTGCAAGATGCTTCAAAATATCAGTAAGATCGTTGAATTCTTCTCGGGATATTGGTCGATCGGTTTCTGTTGGGTAATCTGAATCGGATGAATGATAAGTCATAAATAAATTGGTGTAAAACAAGTTTTCTTAGAGCTAAATTCTACTTAAGAAGACCCTATATTCCAAGATGAGAAACTTAGTCCTTGAATACCAGCTTTTTCTAACGCTTCTTTTGCTGCTGCTGATACATACAAATAAGTTCTTTTTTCTTTAACTCGAAAAATAGGAGAAAAGCCTTCAGGTGGCTCTTTTAGAATCATTTCACCAGTAATATTAACTTGTTCAAGCTCCGGATTAGACTCATCAAAAGTACTATTGTATTCTGTTTTGTCCCTATCAAGGCCATCAAAATGTTCTAGTAACTGAAGAATAATAAAATCATGCCTTTCTTCACCACTTGGCACCAAACCATGGATATGAGTAAAAATGACGGGAATAACTTGATGAGAAAAACTCCCTACCGACAACAAGACATCTAGCATTCGTCTCGATATAATCGGCCAAAATTTTACATTCGGGAGATATGGATAGTCAATTGGATTATCTAAGTTATCTTTGTCACCCCAGGCAAGGATAATTTCTAGTGGCATTTTAGCTTCAGAAATATCCCAGATGCCATTTACAATCTGCCGTTGTATTAAGCCTTCCTCACCTTCTAAAATAATTGGAATGGCCGTAAAAAAAGCCATGTCTATATGTTCCCAATTATTGAACTTAGTTACTAAATAGCCATCACCAAATTCATATAGGTTATCTAGTTCAAATCTATCGAGATTATGGCTCAG
>JANOXZ010000429.1:0-9698 GCA_031418695.1 Synechococcales cyanobacterium VAR_35_metabat_10 | reverse complement strand
TAGAAATGGATATGAAGGCGGCTGCCAAGGAGATGGAGTTCGAGAAAGCTGCGGAGTTCCGCGATCGGATTAAGTTGTTGCGGGGGAAATTAACGGGGTCTAAACTGTGATTTATCGGATTGATTAATGGACTGTAATTTTCATCCAAAACAAATCTAGAGATCTAGATGTAGGGTGGGCACTGCCCACCAATTGGACCTTAATGGTTGCAGGTATTTCAAAGTGTCGATCAATCGCCCCAATATCTGAAACATCAAGGGCTTCGCGGTAGAATACAAGAAGCTTTTCTGCTTTGATCTATGCCTCCTGCCGACTATTCTGATCGAGATGTCCGTGACCTGTTCAATCGCATTGCTCCTGTATACGATCGACTCAATAATGACCTGAGCCTCGGTATTCATTGGGTCTGGAAGCAGATGGCGGTCAATTGGAGCGGTGCCCAACCGGGGGATTGCTGTTTAGATTTATGCTGTGGTAGCGGAGATATTGCTCAGTTGTTAGCCAAGCGCGTTGGGAAAAATGGACAGGTTTATGGTGCCGATTTTGCCACAGCGCAGTTAGAGAATGCGGCGCGGCGGGTGGAAAAGATTTATTTACCCTGCGCGATCGAGTGGGTAGAAGCCGATGCTTTGCAATTGCCTTTTGCCGATAACTTTTTTGACGCGGCTACCTTGGGTTATGGTTTACGAAATGTGGTGGATATTCCGCGTTGCTTGCTAGAACTACGACGGGTATTGAAGCCGGGAGCAGCAGTGGCAATTTTAGATTTTCATCGTCCTACTAATGTGCTGGCTGCTAATTTTCAGCGCTGGTATTTAGATAACGTTGTGGTGCCAACGGCGCATCGCTATGATATGACTACAGAGTATGAGTATCTAATGCCCAGCGTGGAGCAGTTCCCGGTGGGTGATGAACAGGTAGCTCTGGGGCGGAATGCTGGCTTTGGAATGGCTCGGCATTATTCGATCGCTGGCGGCATTATGGGAGTTTTAGTGCTGCAAAAATAGTTGCTGTTTTCCTGTGATACTCTACGTCAGCATCGGAAGTATGTCACAACTACCAACAGATGATGAGTGGTAAGTCCGATAGCTTCGCTTGCGCCAAAGGCGATCGAAGATCCATCTGTTGCCCTTGTCTTTCGCCATCAAACCCCAACTCAATGCAATAATTTAAGCCATTGCGGATTTTAATGTGATTATTGTCTAGAAATATTTGTAGTTCTGGTGAGGGAGGCGTTGCTACTGGGGTAATTATTTCGACCCTTGTGATTTCTCTAAAACCAATAGGATGATCTAATGGCTGAGCTTTTTCTGGGGACAGTTGATCTGGGCGTTTGCCAAAGGGGATTTGGAATAGCATCGGCTCGGTTAAAACTTCGCTATTGGTTGCAACAGCGATGCTCAAGGTTTCTGGCAAATATGGTGGATGATAATCCCAATGAGGAAATGTGGCTCGATCTGGGGGATCAGTTGCTGGGCGTAGACTAATTCCGAATGGACATATTCGATCGCCGGAGGCGCAACCTGCGACAGTTTTGCCCGAATGCATTCGGGCACTTGTCTGGCAGGTCGCGGAGCTATCGCGGTTTTCCCACCGTTCCCAAAGACGAGTCCGCTGAATCACGTCAGACTGGGCTTCTATGGGATTATGAACCCATAAAAGTTCTAACATCGCATTGTGAAAAAAGAAACTTCGATTTGCAGTGCCTTGTCCGGGATGAGTTCTAGAGGAGCCTTCGGTTAATCCAAGTGTGACTAATCGATCGGCTGCTGGTGCGCCAATTTCAGTAAAAATAAAGAGATGATCGAATTCAGCTTCCATAGTTCTATTATAGTTACAAAAATCATATTGTGGCGATCAAGCAACTTTCGCAGCGGCACTGCTACAACAGGATGAGCAAAAGTGGGTGGCATGACCAAAACCTTTAAGGATCAAATAAAATCTGTTCAGATCGATCAATCGCTTTTCGCACCTGATTAAAACCAGTGCCACCATAGCTATTCCTAGCTGCCACCACTTGCCGAGGCTTAATGGCATCATAAATATCATCTTCAAAAGCCGGATGAATGGCCTGCCATTCCGCCAAAGTCAAATCCTTCAACAGCTTATTAGTCAGCAGACAAGTCTTGACCACTTGCCCCACCATGTCATAAGCCTCCCGGAAAGGCACCTGCTTAGTCACCAAATAATCAGCCACATCAGTAGCATTGGAGAAATCTTCATTCACCGCCGCTTCCAATCTTTGGGGCTGGAACTCCAGACCCTCTTGGAACAACACAATCATCGCCGCCAAACAGACCTGCACTGTTCTCACTGCATCAAATAGCCCTTCCTTGTCTTCCTGCAAATCCTTGTTATATGCCAAGGGTAAACCCTTCATAATCGTCAGCATGGCCTGTAAATGACCAAACACCCGTCCGGTTTTGCCCCGTACTAGCTCCGCCACATCCGGGTTTTTCTTTTGGGGCATAATGCTAGAGCCAGTGGCACAGCGATCGGTTAACTTAATAAACCCGGCCTCTTGAGTCGCCCAAAAAATCACTTCTTCTGCAAGGCGGCTGAGATGCACCATGATAATGCTGGCTGCACCTAGGAACTCGATCACAAAATCTCGATCGCTCACTCCATCTAAACTATTGGCATAAATATCAGCAAAGTTCAGCAGGTCAGCCGTGAAAGCCCGATCGATTTTCAAAGTAGTCCCGGCCAAGGCACCGCAGCCCAATGGCGAGATGTTGACCCGCTTGCGCACATCACCCAGTCTTTCCCAATCTCGATCGGCCATTTCAAAATAGGCCAGCAGGTGATGAGCGAGACTAATGGGCTGGGCGCGCTGGAGGTGGGTATAGCCAGGAATTAAGGTTTCCACATTCTCTCTGGCCAGATCGAGCAACACTTGCTGCCAGTCTCGCAACTGCTGGCGAATAATGTCGATTTGAGCGCGCAGATACAGGCGAGTGTCAGTGCCCACTTGGTCATTGCGAGATCGAGCAGTATGCAGCTTTTTACCCACATCACCCACAATGGCAATAAGTCTTTTTTCTACCGCAAAATGCACATCTTCTAGGTCTAGACTGATGGCAAGATTACCATCCCGGTGTTCTTGACGAATTTGTTGCAGCCCCGCGACTAATTGCAGGCCCTCGTCATCGCTAATGATGCCAGTATAAGCCAGCATTTGGGCGTGGGCGATCGAGCCATCCAGGTCATATTCGATCAGTTGAATATCGAAACTGATACTGGCGTTGAATTCAACGATGGCGGGATGAAGTGTTCCGTCGAAGCGTTGGCTCCAGGTCTGTGACATGGCAGTACCCTAAAAAAATTTGGTCTTTAGCATTTTAGCGGCTTGTGGTCTTCTGCTGATTTGCTATGGCTATTCTGCTATTTTTTGGTAAACAGCACAAAGACGGCTAGGGATCATGATCTTGGCATGAAACATAAAGTTTGCCGGTACGTTGATAATTACATGGTCAGGCGATTTGAAGTATTGTTCAAAGCTGGCGGGCATTCCGTGGGGAGTATTAGCACTGTAAGGGACTGGTTGAAAGAGCTGTTCAGTGAACTTAACTGCGCTGCATTGGGCTTGGGAGGTGATCTGCTGTAAGAATTTTTCGCTGGTCAATGATTGAAACAGATCCTCTTGAGCAGCAGGTTCCAGGGTGAAGCCGCCATCAAAGTTATCTATGATTTTAATTTCCATATGAATCTGAGAAGGGAGAAGAGGATAGAGTTCTCATTATGCGCAAGAAGGCGATCGGCTGCATTTTGCTGTTATGAATCTTGATCTTAGGTGAATTGTATTTGCTATGGCATTGGATAAAATCCATAGCAAATTAAACAATGTGCTCAAGATATATCTGGGCTTGGTGACATTGACAGTATCAGTGGAATTACGGGGTTTGGGGTCTACTAAAACCAGCTCAGTGAAAGCACTTACGAGGAAATACTTAGAAAATGTGAATTTTGGCAGATCATTTGGGCATCGTAGATAGGAACCAAATTATTCCATTCGTATTCAATATCTAGGAGTAAAATTAATAAAATAGCCACACGGGAATAAATCCCAAGTCCAATCTACCCTGAATCTAAGAATTAAAAATGAAAAAAAATGTTATTGCAATAACGGTGCTTTTTTCCTTAGCTCCAATTTTATGTCTCAGGACACCAGCCATGGCACAGGTGAATCAAAATATAGCTCCATCTGAGCCGTCAACCAAGCCGGTACCAAGCCAGAACCCGGTAGCACCACCACCACTAGCCAAATCAGAAGTAGGCAAAAATACGATCGGGCCATCACTTTCGTTGGGTGGCGGTGCGGCTATTGGAGTTGATTCTAGATTTGGGATTGCCGAAAATCTTTCACTGCGGCCATTTATTTATTTTGGTAATGGTGGCACAGATTTTGGGACAGCTCTTACTTACGATATCAATCTCAGAACTGCCAACAGTAGCAATAAATTCACTCCATTTATTGGTGGAGCTGTAGATATTGCAACTGGCAATAGTACCAGCGTCACCACTGCTAGTCTAGTAGCCGGAACTGAATATGAATTGACTGAGACTATTCAGTTGAAAGCTGCTGTAAATGTCCCATTAACTAGCTCTCAAGGTCAATCTACTGATATTACAATTGGAGCTGGTTTCCGGTTCTAGTTGTGATAGCTGACAAACCAATCTAGTCTTGGTGATTATCACTAATATTAGTGAGCTAACGAAAACCTTAGCAAAAAACCCTTGGAATCTGCATTGCTAGTTTCCAAGGGTTTTAAAGCATTTAATGAGTATTGACTTCAAAGTATTCTTGGGCAAGCTCCATGTAAATATCGGCTATGGCGGAAAAATTCTTGTCGATCGGGATATTGAGAAATTTGCTGATGGTCTTGTCTCTGCGTCTTTTAACTGTGGAACTAGCTCCGATCGACTGTAGCTTGGCGATTTGTGAATCATTCTGCCCATTAGCTTTCAGCCAGAAAGACTCCATTTGGATAGGTTTGAGATTCTTCATCTGTTCATGTACTAGCTGTTTAAGCTCGGCAGCTTGCTCCTGTTGCTCTAGTTTTAGGCAATTTTCTAATGGGTCGCTGTAGTTATAATTGCTGAATCGATCTAGCAATTCACTACCATACTCGCCCACGTCTTCATTCAGCGATCGCATACTGCTGTTACTATAGCTGCGAATTGATGAGCCTAGCTCGGCTAAACGCTCCTGAGTTTTTTGCAAGCTGCAAGTTGGTAAGCTTTTAACAATCAATGCTTTCTGGTATTTATCATGTAGTCGTTGATAATCAGATTTTTGTGGATTTGGTGTAGGGAAGTCTTTAGCCTCACCTAACACCTTATGCAAGATCAGCATTGAGGTTTGAGTATTTCCTCTTTGATCGAGAGCTTCGCGCATTTTGAGTTGCGAAGTGCGTTTGAGCAAGCCGTTGTTTGTTCTTTTGAATTCCTTTGCGCCATCGCATTGACGAATCCGATCAGTCAACAACAACATAAATTTTCTCTTCAAGTAAAGCTGGAGCGGGTGCCGACCTAGCCGAAAATCCGCAGTAGATAAATCCCAATTAGCTTCTGAGCATTGTGTGAGGTCAAAGCCGTGAAACAAATGTAGAGGATGCTCCTTATATGGTTCGCTCAATATCTCCATCCCCATCTGTAACAAATCAGTAAATTCTATGTTGGCAGACCGGTGATAAAAATTTAGCTGTTGCCAAATGCTCTTTAAACTATAAAGGTTCGCCGATGCAAAAATGGTACTGGCAGCAAAAGCATGACAAGTAAGGATAGTCTGGCGATCTTCTGGTGTCTGATGCGCAATGACCGGAATTTCTGATAGACGCTGCAATAACATAGTTAAAATGCTTGGTAATGGCTGATCACCAAATCTTTCCAGATTTTTGCAAACTGGCGTAGAGTAAACCCATCTAATTTGTGGTGCGTTATTTAAACTTGGTAGACGAAACATATTGGCAATATTTGAGATTTCCATCGACTTATTAGCGTCGGACATATATACCTCTTTGAAATGTGTTCGGATAACCTTCCGTTAGCTTAATGTATGAGTATCGCCTATGTCAAGTATGCTCGTGTAAAGTTACGCATGTGTAAGTGCAGATGTCTATTTAATACCTAAACAACAACATCAAACCCTTGCCCCACAAGCGTCAACAGATACAGTTAGATTGGCAAATGTGGGTATAATGACCTTATGGACTCCGAAAAACCTTATGGCTAGACCATCTCTTACTCCCACCCCCACCGGTTTAGCAGTAGCTCGCCAAGCATTGTCACAAAAAGGATTGACCCAAGTTGAGCTAGTGCGCGAGCTGCATTGCAGCCGCCAACCGATTTCCAACTTTTTTGGTGGTCGGGCGATCGAACAAAGACTGTTTATTGCTATTTGCAATCGGGTAGGCTTAGATTGGCAAGAGATTGCTGGCATGAAAACCATTGCCTCCCCAGCAGTTGAGGTTATCAGGCCAGGGGATATTCAGTCTTTAGTCAGACAAAAACGACGACAAGTCCAGGCCGAAATTGATCGTCGCTGTGGACCAATCAGAATTTTAGGTTTGGCCACACCGATCGACCCAGAAGAGATTTACACCGAGGTTAAGGTACTGGAAAAAATCCCCGCCTACCGTTGGCAGACGATCGATGATTCGATGGCAGAAACTAAAATCGATGATCGTTGGAGTTTGGGTAAAGTTAATCTCGATCGCATTCCTGGTGTTAAGGCTTTAGAAGAATATAAGTTACTAATTTTATCTGGGAAGCCCGGAGCCGGTAAAACTACTTTTTTGCAGCACTTAGCGACTAAATGTAACCAAGGAGAATTAGCTGCTGATCGAGTGCCGATAATTTTAAGTCTCAAAGATTGGGCACAGGCAGCCCCAAAACTATCGCTGCTAGAATACATTGAACATAGCTATGGTACAGGGGCAACCATTGCAATCTGGCAACAAATATTCCAGGCTGGTCAAGGTTTGATTCTACTCGATGGTCTAGACGAAATACCCAAGGTGCAGGAAGAGAAAATCCTAGAAAAAATGCGGGAGTTTGTCGGCAAATTCAATAACAACTATATTGTCATTTCTTGCCGAATCGCAGCATGGGACGGCAGCTATGGTTTTGAGCGATTCACCGAAGTAGAACTAGCTGATTTTGACGATGAGCAAATTGCTAAATTTATTCACAATTGGTTTAAAGATAAGCCCCAAGGCCAAGAACTAGCTACTAGGTTCTTGGGTGAACTGACTCAAAATCCAGAACTCAAAGACTTAGTAGTTACCCCTATTTTGTTACCACTGGTTTGCCTTGCCTTTGAAGATCAAGGCACTTGCCCCAATACCAGAACTAGACTGTACCAATTGGGCATCGAGATTTTATTGACTAAGTGGGATAGTCGGCGAGGAATCGATCGCTATCCGAGCGATCAATATCCGGTATATCGCTGGTTGTCACCAGAATTAAAAATAAAATTATTGGCTAAAATTGCATTAGGGACTTTGCAAGAGCGCCAATATTTCTTTACGGGTGCTGTTGTTGAAGAATATATCTTAGATTTCTTTAAAGAACATACTCAACTCCAACCCAATCCCCGATCGATTCTTAAGGCGATCGTTGCTCAACATGGCTTGCTGGTAGAAAGATCTAGAGATATTTATTCTTTTTCTCATCTCACCTTTCATGAATATTTTGCAGCTCGGGATCTGATACCGACTCCTACCCACCATCCATCGCCAGAATCCTTGACAGTGTTAATGGATCATTTAGATGATGGTTCTACCTGGCGGGAGGTGTGGTTATTAGCTGTAGAACTGTTGAGTCACGGAAATCGTTTACTCCAGCCATTACAAAAAAACATTTATGAGCTAGTTAGCGATAATCCAGAAATTGCCGAATATTTGCGTAAACTACCCCAAATAGCCCCTGAATTGGATACTATGAGCCAGATGCTGGTACCTGCGGCTGGTCTGGCGCTGCGCTTTGATATAGATTTTGACCTAGACCATAATCGCTCAGTAGCCTTTGCTCTCGATCAACGCAGCAGTATTTTCGTAGCGGCCAGCTTTGCTCATCGCATGTTAGGAACCAATTTACAGCAGGCGATTGAGCAGGCCGAAGCAGATCCACAAATAGCAGCCGCCAAGACAGCCAATGAATCGATGAGGTTAGTGATTGAAAATGTTTTGAAAGATCAAGGGCTAGCCGTAGAAAATCAGCGTAAACTGGAAGAACTAAAGGAAAAATATGAAAAGGCGGGTAGTTTAACTAATGATGAGGAAGTATTAGATCAGATGGCAACTGATGCCCGCACTCTAGCTCGAGATCGGGTCAGGCTAGGTGATCTGGGTCATAGAACCGAAGATTTCAAAAAAAGCCTCAAACAATACTACAATAGAATCGGCATTATTGTAGAATGTCTACAAAATCGTGATTGTCAGGTATCTCTCACTGAGAGAAAGCAGTTAAAAGAGTTTCTGTTTCAGGCTAAAGATGCAGGTGATTTGGGGAGAAATGAAGCAAAGTTGACTTTTTGAGCTTGTGTTTATTAAGAATGTGTTTAAAAGTGTTGGGTTATGAGTATTGAATTTGTAGATGTGGCGGCTAATATTGATCGAGATTATCCTCACAGTTGTTATACTTTGCAAACTTGGCGAGATCGAGATATTGCTCTGACGGATTGTGGCGCACATTTTGGCTATGTTTTTGCTGGTCGATCGCAGATTACCCAGACCGATAACAATGGATATCTATTGAATGCCGGAATGTATTTTTCGTTACCAGGTGCTGGTTTAATTAGTGGTGAAAAATCCAGTGGTTTGGTAATTACTTGTACCGGTTTTAATCATGCTTTTACGCTGGGTGGCCCGGTAGCAGCTCCCGGTGAATTTGCCTATATTGATGGCGGTAGAACTGATATTTTGCTGTCACCGATGCGCCAGGGAGATCCTGGCTTATATGGGCTGCATTTTCCGCCGGGGGTTGATCAAACAATGCACGACCATGAGAGCGATCGGGTGGTATTGGTAGTCAGTGGTTCTGGGTGCTGTTTAACTCCCGATCAACGCTGTGATTTTGTGCCGGGGATGGTGTTGCGGATCCCCCGCAAAGAAAAGCATAAGTTTACGACTTTCAATGAGAATTTATCGCTAGTGATTTTCCATCCTGATAGTGAGATCGGTTTTAGTGATACCAATCATCCAATGTTGTTACAGACTTACATTGATGGAGTTTCAGCAGCGCAGTTGACTCATTTACATACTTCGACTTCACTCCAAAGTTGAATTCCAGTCAATACGGTTCGCTTAAACTATCAAAAAATTCGCTGAACGGGGTGGGTGAGAGTAGTCGAATCTCACCCCTATGAATTCAATGATTTTCAATGGTGTCCCATTCGACTACGCTCAGGGAACACCCTTTATTGAGTTGTTACCGTCACCCCGCCGCAAGATGCTACGAAATATGAACCATTCCACAACACATCTTTTTCGTATATTGCATTAAGCTTCTCACCGTATTTTTGGCCAATTCGCCGTGAAGATACTGACTTACTGACCAAGGTCATCCTGAAGCTCACACAGGGCAGATCCATCAACGTTCGTTCATAATGGCTGTGGATACGTGCAGTTGAATTGAAGCAAAGTGGGCATTGGGCTAGTGTTTGGGTTGAGGATACGCTCAAAGTTAGTTGCTGG
>JANOXZ010000428.1:0-2738 GCA_031418695.1 Synechococcales cyanobacterium VAR_35_metabat_10 | reverse complement strand
CCAGCAACTAACTTTGAGCGTATCCTCAACCCAAACACTAGCCCAATGCCCACTTTGCTTCAATTCAACTGCACGTATCCACAGCCATTATGAACGAACGTTGATGGATCTGCCCTGTGTGAGCTTCAGGATGACCTTGGTGGTGCAAGTTTATAAGTTCTTTTGTGATATCAGAATGCATTCGTTGCATCTTTACAGAGCGTATTGCCGAAGTTGTATCTCCTTGGGCAAGAAAGACAGCTAGATTGGTTCAGAAGATACAGACCATTGGATTACCACTAGGTGGCGCAGCGGGTGCTCGCCTATCTCATCAATTTGGTGCTTTGGTTTGCGGAAGCACCATCTTGAATCATCTCAAAAAGCTCTCACTGCCAGAGTTTGAGGTGCCGAGGATTCTAGGGGTAGATGATTTTGCTTTTCGGAAGGGTCATAACTATGGAACAATCCTGGTTGATCTGGAGCGAAATAAACCTATTGCCTTGCTGCCAGACCGTAAAGCAGAGACTTTGGCCGAATGGCTAATCCAACATCCTGGAGTGGAAGTGCTGTCACGAGATCGCTCTAAAGCTTACCGAAGTGGGATGACACAAGGAGCACCAGAAGCCATACAAGTAGCTGACAGGTTTCATCTGGTGAAAAACTTAGGAGAGACCTTGGAAAAAGTTCTGGGAAATTATGATGCTGAACTGAAAGAAATTGAGCAAAAGCAGCGTCAGGCTTTAGTTTCAACAGAGATGGTTATCGTAACTGCTAAGTCAACAGCAACAGCCAACGCTCAAGCTCAAACACAGGCAAATCATCAAAAGCGAGTTCAGCAACAGCAGGAAATCAAGAATCTGACTGAACAACAGTGGTCACAGATCGCTATTGCTCAGACGATCGGAGTAAGCGTTAAAACCGTACAACGTTACCTCAGCTTACCTGACTTGCCAGAAACACCTTCTCGAAGAAGTTCCTTAGGGCAAAGTTCACTTGAGCCTTACAAACAAATAATTTTAGAATGGTGGAATGCAGATATCAGACGGCCAAAAGTGCTGATGGCCTTGTTACAACAGAAAGGATACACTGGCAGTGATCGCACATTGACCCGTTACTTAAGTTCTCTGCGTGAGGCTCAGGGTCTACCACCTACAAGGGTGCAACCAGTCAAAGGTTTGCCTCAAGTGATTGATCCTCAAGCCCCTCCTTTAACTGCAAATAAAGCTGCCTATTTGATTTTGAAAAGGACTGAAAATCGAGATGCTGAGGACTTAGAAGTACTTGAAAAGTTAGTTTCACAGCACCCAAGCTTAGCAATGGCGGTTGAATTAGCAGATGAGTTTTTACAACTACTACGACAGCAAAAAGCGGAATTGTTTGATGACTGGTTAATGAAAGCTCTTAGCAGCGCTCTGAAACCATTTCAGACGTTTGCAGCAGGTCTTTTTGATGACTATTCTGCTGTAAAAGCCAGTATGATGTTAGACGTGAGTAACGGCCCAGTCGAGGGTTTAAACAATCGCCTGAAAATGGTGAAACGTCAGATGTATGGACGAGCAGGACTAGAATTACTCAGCAAACGCTTTATACTTGCCCAGTAAAAGATTTACAACAGTGCCCATTACCAGCGCTATTGCTGGATCACCAAAAGCTCGGAAGAACCCAAGTTAATTGACATTTAACAATTGTTAAAAAAGTAATTGCAATAGCTGTTTCAGAACTATTAGGAAGTTTTGCTATTACTCGGTCAAGGCTGTATCTTCTTTTTCCTTCCCCAAATTTACCTTCAATACGGTTGCGAACTCTTTCATCTAACTGGGCTTGCTTTTTCTCTTCTTTACTTATATTGTCTTTTGGCCTTCCCAATGGAGCACCACTTATTCTAATTCCTTTCTCTTTGCAGAAAGACCGATTCTTTCTGGTTCGATAAATTTGATCTACATGAACCG
This sequence comes from Synechococcales cyanobacterium VAR_35_metabat_10, assembly GCA_031418695.1. GTDB lineage: Bacteria > Cyanobacteriota > Cyanobacteriia > Cyanobacteriales > Chamaesiphonaceae > JAAFHZ01. The sequence goes on along the minus strand of JANOXZ010000428.1, from coordinate 810 downwards.
ATTCTGGATATGAACCTGTGTATTTTTTAAATGCCTCTATTTGTAATTCCAGGTCACAAGATTCATGAAATTGTTCCAATCTAATCTATCTAAAAATACATACCCATCCACATAGCTAACAGATAGTTTCGCTCCAAATTCCACAGGTTTTCCGGCCTTGCCTCTAACAATGGGACGAATATGTGGTTGAGTAATACTCACTATTCTGTCATCAATTCTATTTGATTTGTTTTCACTCATCCATAACTGTTGCCTGTAAATTTCTGCCACAACCAAGAGATTCTTATACTGTTGAATGCTGAGATTCTGAAACCCTGCAATCTTCTCTAGCTGTTCTATATGAGCCAAATTTCTCTCTATGTATTTCAACTGTTTTTTGATGGCTTTCTCTCTTTGCTTTTTGGTTGGACGACGTTTTTTAGATACTTTTAAATAACCTTTTCTTGCTGTTTTTCGATATGTTCTTGGTTTCTTTTTTGGCTTTTCTCTGCTAGCATCATATAGAACATCTATTATTGCCTCTGTTTGCTCTCTTGCCAAATTGAGTAAATTCAGATCAGTCGGGTAAGCAATATCTGCTGGTGCACAAGTTGCATCTAATATTAATTGTCCTTTATTCTGCTGTTCACTACTTTCAACTTTTTTCCTTGTATCTCTCCTCCTTCTTCTTCGGCCAATTCAAAACTGAAGTGCAACGCTGCTATACTGGTACAGAAAAGAATACCTCATAAGGTGTTCTATAGTCAAGTGATTTTCTTGGTCTATGGTTTATTAATTCAACATATTTTTGGAATTCTTCTGCCATCTTTA
>JANOXZ010000427.1:0-4505 GCA_031418695.1 Synechococcales cyanobacterium VAR_35_metabat_10 | reverse complement strand
CCGGAAAAATCGTAGCCGCTCAAATCGATTTGCAAGTGCCGGAACAGGTTGATAAGGTTGCCGCCTGCATAGCTACTAGTTCCCACAAATTCAGTTTGCAGTTTAACTAATAGCTGATCGAGTTGGTGCTTAATTTCTGGTTTCGATCTCAATTTTCCCAGTAGTTGTTCTACTAATGGGGTTAATATCATCCGTACTTGGCTCTCGCAGATATAGTCTTTAGCCTGAGCCTGAAGCAGTGCATGACTATGAAAGATCGCGATATTTAGAGTGATAATTTCTTCGCATACTCGATCAATAAATACGGCGGTGACATACTCCATCACCACAGGTTGGAGGGTAAAACATCCAGCACTTTTTTCAATTAGACTTTGCCGATCTAATGATTGTAATGCTGCTAATAGTTGCGATTGCCATCCGCTGGGAATGAAGTCTGCTAATAATTGAGAAATCGATATGGCTTCGCGCCCAATCGCTAGCCAGTACAGCACTTGCTGCTCGATCGGAGACAATCGATCAAATTGCTGTGCTAGTAAAGCATCAATGCCATCGCAAAGAATTACCCCTTGTTCTAAAAACCCACTCACGCTACCGTCGAATAAATCCCGAATTGTCGTCGCTGCAATTTTAATCGCTAACGGGTTGCCAGAGTAAGATTGCTGTAAGTGCTGCCAATCGCTGGGATCGTCTGTATGACAACCATTAGCAGTCCCGATCAATTTTACTTCGATGTCACTTAAACCAGCTAAATCCAGCGTGCAAACTGCCGCAGATTCCCCTTCAAGCGGAATTAAAGTTTTGGGTTTCTCCCGGCTGGTTAATAATAAACAACTATCATGATGTTCGGTACCAATCCGGCGGAGGAGTTCGCTATACCCTGCATAACCCTCGCGATAGCCACCATGTACGAGCAGAGATTCAAAATTATCGAAGACAATCAGACAACGAGCAGTGCGTAAATATGCCATCAATTGGGAGATCTGGGCATCTACAGTATCCGCAGGTTCGGTCTGCTGTTGGCGGGAGAGAATGGCAATGAGCTGAAATAGAATTTTATCCAGCGGTGGCGCATTACGGAGAGATTGCCAAATGATGCGATTCTCAAAGGGAGAGGCTTCGCCAACGAAGTTTTGAGTTACAGATGCTAACTTTTGAGTGAGCTTGGCTGCTAGTGATGTTTTGCCCATTCCCCCCATGCCAACGATCGAAATTAGCCGACAACGAGACTGGAGGGCACTATTTTCAGAATTTCCATCCAGCCACCGTTCTAACTGCTGGAGTTCATGTTCGCGACCGCTGAAGCTGGAAACATCAATCTGTTCGCCCCAATAGCAATCGCGATCTGGGGGTAAAGCTGGCGTAACTTCTGGTACCGCTAATTTAGGCGTAAGTTCGCGCTGGCGGCGCAGTACCGCTTGCAAATTATTTTTGGTGACTGGCTCTCCCAATACCTGAGTCAACTGTCGCCACAGTTCATAGCCGACATCGCGAATATATCCAGTGTCATAGCCAATGCGCTCGGCCATATCGGGATAGGTACAACCTTCCCAGGAGTGACGAAACACTTGCTCTTGAATATCTCGGAGACTTTGTCTTTGGAGCAGTGGATCGAGTAATGCTAAAGCTTCATCTGCTGTCATCGGCGAAGACCCTGCCAGAATCTACCTCTTATTCTACTCATAATCATCGCAAATTATGCGCGTAGATCCGATCTTTTCCGATCGTCAATAGTGGACTTTTTCCGATTTTTTCTGGCTGTCAAACCATTTTTGGCAGCTTATTCTGTTGACATGGAGCAGGTTAAACCATTTGTTCTTTCCAACTTACTAACGAGGTATATCAACATGGCAATTGTACAACCGATCATTCAACCCAATCTTTTTGAGCTAGAAGGCCATAACACTCAGATTACTTATTCAACTACCAGTATCGCGGGTGTTCCCCAATTGTCTTACAAAGACCGAGGACAAACTCTAAATTTCCGAGGCGATGACATTCATATCGAACAGACTCAACTCGGACAAATGGTAACTGTCAATCTCAGCAAGAAACTAGCCTCAGAAGTTCTGGAGACGTTAACCTTACTGATTCCGATTGTGAATCTTCCTTCTGCTTCCCCAGAACAAGCAGTCCAAACAACGGCAATTCTTAGCCAGATTGTCAAAGGAGTAAAAGCCCAAGTTCAAACCTACATGACTTTATGTCTGGCAGGGACAGGAAAACAGGTTGCATTTTAAAACAAGCAGGCACTCATTTTGATGCGATCACAATAGGCAGCAAACTTATGAATCTCTTAGATTTAGTCACACTCAGCCCACTAATGAACTTAACCAGCGGTAAACCCGAACTAAAAATTGGGTTAATTGATGGCCCAGTCGCAACAGCCCATCCTGAGCTAGCTAGTGCGAATATCTGTGAAGTTGTCAGTGCTGCCGCTTGTACTCAACCAAACAGTGCCGCTTGTCAGCATGGAACCCTGGTCGCTGGTATTCTCTGCGGACAGCGAAATTCAGTCGCTCCGGCCATCTGCCCTAGTTGCACGTTGTTAGTCCGCCCGATTTTTACACAGACACAATCTTCTAGTAGTGATCGCCAGCCCCACGGAACTCCCGAAGACTTGTCTGTGGCAATTCTAGAGTGTTTGGCAGCAGGAGCACAAATCTTGAACTTGAGTGTTGCGCTAGATCGTCTCTCACCTAATGGAGAGAGCAAACTGGAAGCAGCTTTAGATCTTGCGGCTAGAAGAGGAGTGATTGTGGTGGCAGCAGCAGGCAATCAGGGAAATGTAGGCGGTTCCGCCATCACGCGCCATCCTGGGGTTATCCCTGTTGTTGCCTGTAACCGGCAGGGTCGGCCTACCCACTACTCCAACTTAGGAACATCTGTTGGTAGGCACGGGTTGACAGCTCCTGGCCAAGGCATTACTAGCTTCTCATCATTAGGAATGACCAGTTTCAGTGGTACTAGTGCAGCCACTCCGTTTGTCACAGGAGCCATCGCACTGCTGTGGTCGGAGTTTCCTCAAGCTTCCGCCACTGAAATCAAATCGGCGATCGCCCAAGCTTGCACAACCCGCCGGACAACAATTGTGCCACCACTGTTAAATGCTTGGGCTGCTTACCAAATTCTGTTCGCGAGGATTAAACCCTAATTCACACTGTATGAAGCTCATTTATCCCAACAAAGGAAAACATCATGGAATTAACTGAAGAAATCAAGCAACTATCAACACCACAATTTCCCACTATCAATCCACCAGAAATTGCCCTTGCTACAAATCGTTCGGCAACAATCTTTCCCCAATCAGATTGTGGCTGTGGCGGCGGATTGCAGTCCGACGGTGAGTCAGCAGCAAATTATTACCCCCCTGTCTATGCCATCGGTCGAGTGGAGTGGCGGTTTCCAAATGCCTCGATTGAAAAAGAATTTGCCCAAGTTACTAGTCGGGCAGAAACCACGGGCATGACCGATCGCCAAGCAATTCATGCAGTTTTGTCTCAGCGGCAGAATCGTTACTTGGTGCGCCAACTATGCTGGATTCTGACGATCGAAGGGTTGGAAACATACATCTTAATGCCGCAAGATTCCGCCGACTTTGACTTGCTAGTAGAAGCCGTTCGCCCCGCTCCTAGTCCCGCAGATCTAGATGTAGCGATCGGGGTGCGCGGGCCGATCGCTGCTCCAGAAATGTGTAATGGTCTGACAGTGCCGATCTTGGTATTCGACCAAATTTATTCCTTTGATCGCCCTGCCTTGATTCAATCGATCCCCAGACCAGAGACAGTTTCGGTCGAACAATTTACCCCAGCGGCAGAAGAGCTGTTTGATCGGCTCTTGCAATTGGCAGACAACGCTGGTGCAACGGACGAGCATCGCGCCCTAAACTATTGTGCCATGCGCTATCCAGCCATCTATACCACAGCGACTGAAGCCTATGGACGCAACTGTTCGTTAAGCAGCGTGGATGTTCGGCTCTCTCAACTGAGCAGTATGCGGAATATTGTCGAGGTCATTTTCTGTTTCCGAAATCGCAACACCGATGTCACTGAGAAGTACTTTGTGCGGGTTGATGTGACTGAGAAATTTCCCTTCTTGGTAACTAAGATGTCACCCTACTTCGATCGCTAAATTTCCCGCAGCACGAGGAGGTGATGCAAAGTGAGCTAAATTTTCTGATTTCATTCGATTTCTAATTACTGTTTACAACATTTTCAAGGAGACCACAATTATGAATTTTCCAGGATTTACTGCTGAATTAGTTTTTTCTACCAATCAGCGATCGCATCGGGTTGTTACTCCAGCCGTAATTTTCGATGGCCCTGGTGGGGCAGGTTGCATGCTCGAATGTATGGAAAACTGCCAGTCAACCGGAAAATCTAGTGCGCAGTGCCGAACTACGTGCAGCCGTGCTTGCATTGATAACGGCCCGATCTCTACGCCGCCGCCACCTAATCCTAATAGTCCAGGCTGTATTGGCTGTGAGGTCGCATTTGTGGCCTGTCAGG
>JANOXZ010000426.1:0-7417 GCA_031418695.1 Synechococcales cyanobacterium VAR_35_metabat_10 | reverse complement strand
CCCGAACTCAGAAGTGAAACGCTACAGCGGCGACGATAGTTGGGGGGTAGCCCCCTGTGAAAATAGCTCACTGCCAGGCTTAATATTGAAAAGCGAAAAGCCCTTAGATATTTATTATCTAAGGGCTTTTTGTTTTGGTTTTATATTACCAGGTGCATTCTCCAGTGGTATTGATGGTTTTTAGTTGTCCTTTATAGTTATAGCGATCGATTCCGAGGTCTCTTGTCTACCACCTACTTCTGTCTCTTGCTCTGGGAAGATTTTGTAGTTTACCGTGACAAAGGCATCCTTTGATCGATACTCAGCCACTGATTTATCTCCATTCACTTTCAGTGAAACCTGCTTGAGCTGAATGTCTTGACCATCAATGTTCATCCAAGCGATCACCGGCTCAGATTCTTCTGGAAATGGTGCAACCATTACGGCCTTTGTTTTATCTGGTGAGAATGATGCACAAAGGGTGTCGATCACCTCCGGTGTAGCGAAGCTATCGGGAACTGCTCTTTTACACCGCCGATGTTAAAGCTATCGGCATAGGCAAAGCTAACTGTAGAAAAATAGACGAATACGGTTCCAATGGCGATCGAGAGCTGCTGGGCGTTCATGAGAATTACGCTAGATGTATTAAGTATTTAGACTTAGACAGCAACACTTCGTAAGCTGCACTTTCCAGATGAAATGCCAAGCTTGCAAAATTAAAGAAACACGATCGAACACTCCCCCTGCTTCTTCCTGTATGGTAAGCTGCTGAAGCTGTATTCGGGAAAATTCGGTAGCATTCCGAGACTGTGCCGCAACTGTAAAGGAGCCATAGATTGTGCTCACGAGTCAGAACACCAATCAGCATTATTTAGTTCGAGTTCTGCGTCGCACAGAACAGTAAGTGTGATCTCTGTTTCAGCCCGACCTGATGGTTCGGAATCGATATTTTGCCCCGGCCTGTTTGCGCCTTCTGTTGCCCAGGATGGGATGCTGGTGCGAATTCGAGTACCTGGTGGAGTCGTCAGCAGTCAGCAGGCATTGGTTTTAGCTGAATTTGCCACCAAATTGGGCGCTGTTGACCTGCAAGTTACCAATCGATCAAACATTCAGCTTCTTTTAAAATCTTTAGACCAAGCCGACTTTGCTGCTCTGCAAGCAGTGGGTTTAGCAGCTCCGATCGCCTCTGTAGATCGCTTTCGGAACATCATGGCTAGTCCCACGGCGGGCATTGACCTTCAGATGTTGGTGGATACCCGGCCTTTGGTGAAATCGATCGACTCATACATCTCTAGCAGCCCTCATTTAACTGGACTGAGCGCCAAGTTTAGCGTAGGGATTGATGGGGGCGAAGCCCTGTCGATCGGGCAGCGTCCCAATGATATTTTGTTGTTGGCGCGGCCTTCTGGTTTGCGGTTGATGCTTAGAATGTCTGATGGTCAGATGTTGGATACTAGGTTGATTTGGGGTTTAGAGCAATTGGTGGAAGTCTTTGCTACCTTGTCTGATTTGTATTTGCAGCACTCTGGATCAATTACTCCCGTACCTAGTGAGCACCGCCGTTCTAGCAAGCCGCGCTTTCGTCATTTAGTAGAGCATTGGGGTCTGGACTGGTTGCGGGCGAACTGTCCCGGTGCCGAACTGACCAGAGAAGCTGTAGAGATGCCCCAGGTGGGTTATCAGTATTTGGGGGTTCACTCCCAGTTGCAATCTGAATATTTTTACTTGGGAGTGGTGTTGCCTTTGGGTCGGTTGACCCTAGATCAACTGCGGGGACTAGCGGAGATTGCCGCTGTCCATGGCAACAGCGAAATTCGGCTCACACCTTGGCAAAATATTATTCTGCCCAATTTACCAGCGATCCAGCCAGTGATTGGGGCTTTCGAGAGGTTGGGGCTGAGTGTCAATCCGAAGCATTCAGCGGGTTCAATCGCCGCTTGTCGGGGCACTATGGGCTGTGCAGCGGCGGTGATTGATAGTCAAAATCATGCGCTGGCGGCCATTCGCCAGTTGATCCTGACTTCGCCAGTGCAAATTCATATTAGCGGCTGCGATAAAGGCTGCGCCCAGCCAGTGCCTAGTGATATTGCCCTCAAAGGCACCGGCCAGGGTTACGAAATATATCTGCACGAACCCGGCACAGTCTTTGGACGATACTTATATCCAGCGATGCCAGCTGATCGAGCATTAATCACTATCCAAAAAATGTTGCAAGTACATCAAGCTCATAGCCCGGATACTTCTTTTCGGGATTTTACCGATCGCCACGATCTATCTACTCTTCTGCAATTTTTCCATGCTTAAACCATCTCCTTTGGACTACATCCGTGATGGTTCGGCCATTTACGACAAATCCTTCGCCACTATTCGCGCCGAAGCCGATCTTTCTGCCATCCCGGCAGATTTAGAGAAAGTTGCCGTGCGGTTGATCCATGCCTGCGGGATGACTGATATTGCCCAGGATTTAGCTGCTTCGCCCGGTGCGGCGGCTGTGGGGCGGCAAGCCTTGGCGGCTGGGGCGAAGATTTTGTGTGATGCTCACATGGTGGCGGATGGTGTGACTCGTAAGCGACTACCTGTTGATAACCAGGTGATTTGTACTTTGCGAGATGAGCGGGTGCCGGAATTGGCGCGGGAGATTGGAAATACTCGATCGGCTGCTGCCCTAGAATTTTGGTTGCCCCATTTAGCTGGTTCGATCGTGGCGATTGGTAATGCTCCTACAGCTTTATTTCGGTTGTTAGAAATGCTGGATGAAGGAGCGCCGCGACCGGCTTTGATCTTGGGTTTACCTGTGGGTTTTGTGGGCGCGGTGGAGTCTAAAGTCGAGTTGGCTGCGAACAGTCGCGGTGTTCCTTTTATTACTCTGCACGGTCGACGCGGCGGTAGTGCCATGGCGGCGGCGGCAGTAAATGCTTTGGCTCAGGAGGCCGAATAATGACTGAATCTGGAAAACTATATGGATTAGGTTTAGGCCCAGGAGATCCAGAATTGCTGACTCTCAAGGCTTATCGGATTCTGCAAGCGGTGCCAGTGGTGGCTTACCCGGCTTCGCCAGATGGTCGCTGTATTTCTCGATCGATTGTGGCGGAGTATCTCAAACCAGAGCAGATCGAAATTCCGATGGTTTTGCCTTTCAAATTAGAGCTGTCTTCTCAGCCTTACTATGACAAGATGGCCGAGGATTTGGCAGAGCATCTGAGTGCTGGTCGAGATGTGGCGGTGCTCTGTGAGGGCGACCCATTTTTCTTTGGGACGTTTATGTATACCTTCAATCGCTTGTCCCATCGGTTTCCGACGGAAGTAGTGCCGGGAGTTTCTTCGGTGATGGCCAGTGCCGGGATGCTGGGTAGCCCGCTGACTTACCGCAACGATGTGTTTATGGCGGTTATGGGTACTCTGCCCGCTAAGGTAATTGCCGATCGATTGCGGGGTGCAGATGCTGCTGTGATTATGAAGCTGGGGCGCAATTTTGCCAAGGTCGTGGAGGTCTTGAAAGAGGTTGGGTTGTTCGATCGGGCTTTGTACATTGAAAGAGCGACTACCACTCGCCAAAATATTGTGCCCATCCAGGATGTAGACCCGACTCAGGTGCCCTATTTTGCCATGATTGTGATTCCTAGTCAGTGGGAATGGCGGAATGGCTAAGATTGCGGTGCTGGTGTTGAATCAGGCCAGTGTGGAGATGGCGCGGCGCTTGATGGTGGTGTTGCCCGGTGCCGTGCTGTATGGTTCAGCCAAGCGCACTACGGGTGTAGATGTTAGCTTTGAGCACTTTAAACCCACGGTGCAGGAGCTGTTTGCTCAAGATATTCCGATCGTGGGACTCTGTGCAGCAGGGATTTTGATTCGGTCTTTGGCTCCAGTTCTGGGTAATAAGCAACATGAGCCTGCGGTGATTGCGGTGGCTAGTGATGGTAGTGCGGTGGTGCCGTTATTGGGTGGTTTGCATGGGGCGAATGAGTTGGCGGGTTCGATCGCTACTGCTCTATCCATAACTCCAGCGATTACGACTACAGGGGATTTGCTTTTTCGCACGGCGTTGTTGTCGCCTCCGGCTGGCTATGTTTTGGCAAACCCTGATGCGGGGAAGCAGTTTTTAGCAGATTGCATTGCGGGAGAAGCTGTTTGTATTGAGGGTGATGCTCCTTGGTTGGTGGGGAGTTCTTTGCCTGTGAGTGATGTGGCGAGGTTGAAGATTTTGGTGTCCGATCGATCCTTCGATATTCCTTTGGATACATTGGTTTATCATCCAAAATCTTTGGTTCTGGGGGTTCAGCGAGAATATCCTCACCCCAGTCCTCTCCCAGGTGGGGAGAGGGGACAAGAGACTCCGTTTGTAGATCTGGTTTCTGATCCAAGCAGGAATCATGATTCTGCTCCGGTTCCCCTTCTCCCGCCTTGGGAGAAGGAGCTGGGGGATGAAGGTCTCCTCCTTACTGCCATCGAATCTTTGTTCTCTGAGCATTCGCTATCTTTATTATCTTTATCTGGTGTCGTCACTACTAAAGAATTTGCTGGAGATGAAGGAATTCGATCAATCTCCTATAACTACAAAATTCCATTAAGAATTTGTGAGTTATTAGCTGTATCTGAATTAAATGAAGTTATCCAGAAAGATCTGGCAGGCTATCGACTAACTCTGTATCAATCAGCGGCTCCAGTAGACATCCAGCAAATCGGTCAACCGTTGGGCAAACTCTGGGTGGTAGGCACCGGCCCTGGCGCGGCGGCTTGGCTTACCCCAGAAGTTAAAGCAGTTTTAGAAAACACTACAGATTGGGTGGGCTACACCACTTATTTAAACCAGGCCGAACCCTGGCGACGAGGGCAACAGCGCCATGATTCGGATAATCGGGTGGAGCTAGATCGGGCAAGGTTAGCGCTGAATTTGGCAGCAGAAGGCCGATCTATTGCGGTGATTTCCTCGGGTGATCCAGGTATCTATGCGATGGCAGCGGCGGTGTTGGAGGCGATTGATCGGGATCGAAATCCAGAGTGGGATCGAGTAGAGCTACAAATTTGTCCGGGGGTGTCGGCGATGCAGGCGGCGGCGGCGTTGGTGGGTGCGCCTTTGGGGCATGATTTTTGTGTGATTTCTTTGTCAGATATTTTGAAGCCTTGGGCGGAGATTGAGCGGCGGTTGGAGTTGGCGGCGCAGGGAGATTTTGTGATTGCTTTGTATAATCCCATTTCCAGTCAGCGCACTTGGCAGTTAGATAAAGCGATCGAGTTGTTGTTGCGTCATCGATCGGCGGCGGTGCCGGTGATTTTGGCGAAGGATGTGGGTCGCCCGGGGCAGCGAATTGTCACGAAGTCTTTGGGGACTTTGGTGGGCAGTGATGCCGATATGCGCACGGCGATTTTAATCGGTTCCAGTAAAACCAGAACTATTCAGCAACCCCACCAAAAGACCTGGATCTATACTCCTCGACACTATGAGTGATTTAAGGAATAGTTGAGATGTTAAGATATCAGTGATGCTAAGCTGGTTTCTGTTGACTTCAATTCGATTGAAATTATAATAGAGTTAATGAGTTTTCAGTGGAATCCAATTAAGGCGATCGATAATGCTGAAAAGCATGGTGTGTCTTTAGGGGAGAAGGAGTTATGAGTCAGGAACCTAATGTAACCAACGATGGTGAAATGAGGTCGGAGTAAGACTTCTCAGGTGGTGTGCGGGGTAAGTATTATGAGGCTTATCAGCAATCTACGAATGTAATTGTGCTCGATCCAGATGTTGCTGAGATATTTCGAGATTCGGCGGCTGTGAATGAAGCGTTAAGGCTATTAGCAAAAATTGCAAAATCAACGGCTGCTTAGTATTGGATCTCGGTGTGGCTGGTCAAGAAACTTAGGAATCTGCTTGCATAAATTCAAATGAAATTGATCTTAACGGCTGTTGAAGAATCTCTTGCTGAGGCATGGACTAAATTTTGTGGCGATTTGGATTTTGTCACAGTTCATCATGGCTCGATCTTCGATGTTGAATGTGATGCTGTTGTTAGCCCTGCTAATAGCTATGGTTTTATGGATGGTGGCATTGATGGGTTGTATATGTGGCACTTTGGCTCAGATATTCAAATGCGAGTTCGGCGACAAATTTTTGACCATCATCATGGCGAAATATTAGTGGGACAATCTGATGTTGTTGAAACAGGACACGAAAAAATTCCTTATTTGATTTTTGCCCCCACGATGCGGGTGCCAATGAATCTACGTGAATCGGTCAATCCATATTTAGCTACAAGAGCAATTCTGTTGTTGGTAATGTATGGCTCATTTATTACTGGAAAATATGCGGGTCAAAAAATATCTAATCACATTGAAACCATTGCAATTCCAGGCTTAGGAACGGGTGCTGGGAAAATCGGTTCCAATACTTGTGCTTATCAGTTCCGAAATGCTGTTGACGATATACTTTTACAAAAATATCAAATGCCACAGTCTTGGGCAGAGGCAGCAGAACGACACTAGCTTTTATATACTAAAAACCCCACAAGACTTCAGTGGTAATAGTAATATCCATTTTTAAATGAGATTCTATTCATAGTTAAATAGTGGAAGGTATGGCAGTACGGAAAAAAGGATATAGAAAAATCACGATCGATCGCCAACTCTTTGTCTGGTTCTATGCCGAAGACATCGATAACTGTTTGCACATTATTTCAGACGACAAAAAATTCAATGTGCGCTATAGCATTGAGGTACACCGATCACCTACGGTGCAAGCGAAGCTATCGCCACAGCCCTTCATAGACGTTCTCGGGAATCGTTTCCCTGGCTTGCCCGCCAACAGACATGGCTGGTTTCGAGTCCAAACGCCACCTTGGCCAGACCCAGAAATTTTAACTCCCAGATTTGTCCGCAAACTAATTTTGTGGTGCCTTACTGAAAAACAGAACCCAGAATATTATGCGCTTCCAGCAGATTATTCAATGAACGCGGCGCTGATGTGGGAGCGGGGATTGCCTTTGTTTGACACAGGCTCAGACCAGACGGTCAAAGCTATCAATGGATCGAACTATTGCACCAATCAAAATTGATGGTATCCACGTTAGAATAGTAATCACTCTTATTCCCTGCTCAGTTATGACCCTTAAAGAATTAGAACCTCAGTTACTAGCTCTTTCGGAAAGCGAAAAGTACAAGCTGTTCAACTTTTATCTCAAGGCAAAGCCATTTTTGGGCGAGGCATTGAAAAAACGCCTGGTGTTTGCGGTGGTAGTGCCTGTGTCGTAGGTACCCGTATTACCGTCTGGGGTTTAGTCGAATCGCAGCGCATTGGATACAGCGAAGCAGACTTACTTACCAGTTATCCAACTATCTCCGCAACTGACAGGGTAGCAACTTAAAGCGGGACACCTGATGGGGTAGGCTTTTTAGACTTTGGGGTTTTAAAGGTTCTCCTTGGCCTAGGCAACTCCCCCATACGTGG
>JANOXZ010000425.1:0-2643 GCA_031418695.1 Synechococcales cyanobacterium VAR_35_metabat_10 | reverse complement strand
ATTTCGATCGCGGATGGGAGTGACATCTCGATCGAGCAACACCTCCCAGCCTTCCTTCGCACCAATCGTGCGCGGATATTGATTGGTCAACATATAGTACAAACAAGCCGCCGCTGCCCAAATATCCACCTCTGGCTTAGCCATCTGAAACTCCAAAACCTGCTTCCGACAAATAAAATGCGCCGTCCCCCGAAAACCATCGCCGCTCATCGTATGTCCACTCAAACCAGCCTGATCGAACGCCTTCGATAAACCGAAGTCACCAATCTTGGCAACTAATCGCATGTTAGTGGTAGCTAACATGATGTTGCTGGGCTTCAGATCTCGATGCACCAATCCTACACCCTTAGCAAAACCGCCAGCAGCTAAGCGCACAAAAGGAATCTCAGCAGAGTGGGTATATTCCAAACCATCTAGAACCTGCAAAATGATTCGCTTGGCAGCATCCAGATCCAACACACCACCTTTTATCTTCATAAAAGTGCTGAGGTTGTCACCTGCACAATATTCCATCACATAGTACAAACAGTTACTGCTAGCATCGAAGCCGTTATCTACTAACCGCACTACATTGGGATGGTTGAGAGCCTTGGCGTTATCGATTTCGCGGCCAAACATTGCCACCTTGGTCGGAGTCGCCGCAACCTCAGCTAACATGATTTTGATCGCTACCTGTTGTCCTTGGGTATTTTCGGCCAAAAATACTTGCCCATAGCCGCCCTCGCCCACTTGTTTCACAACTTTGTAACCACCAATGGCTTCTTTGGCTGGTGGATTATTTGGGGGCTGATTGCCTACTTTGGGATTGGCAGGATTTGCTGGAGACATTTCTAGCCAGGAATATTTAAACCAATCGATCGCCTTATTGGGTATCAAACCAAGCACTTTATCGGCCACTGCTCTTAAGCCTTTGGGTGTTTGGGCAACTGGTGGCGGCGCATAGTCGGGTTGCTCACCAGTAATTGTTACTTTGATGTGCGAGTTACCAATGGTAATAATGTTGCCCGAGTGCAAATTTTTCTCGACAGGTTTAATATCGGCCTGAATACCTTGGGGCGCAGCTTGGCCACTTAGCCGTTTGCCAACCAATACAGCATCTACATAAGTGCCATGTTTACTGTTGAAATCTCGCACCGAGATCTTGGGTGGATCGATATCTAGCAAACAGTGCAGCCGAGATATTTCGCCGTAATCATCCTGTTCGGGAAATTGGATGGTGCAGTTGCCCTGCCTTCCCACCCAGCAAATAGTCCGAGTGTCGAAGTGGTAAGACTTGCCTTGGCGGGTGCCGTCAATGATGGTGAGGGTAACGGTCATGGGAGGAAGTGTTCATGGATCTAATGGGTATCATGCCACACTTCATTCTTGATCGACACTGGCTACCCAAACTAATTAAATCCAGGCGGATGAAGGTTCATTGCTTTTAATACTCGACGGAAATTTATAACTCCTTGACGATTTAAGTAAAGGCGATCGATCGTAGCTCTACCAATTGGACTAGTCCCAATGATTTCAGCAAAATCTATACTCCAAACAAAATGACTTGCCCAGAGCTGTTGACGAGGATTATAAAGTGGGGCTAATTCACCAATCACAGCATCATAGCCATTTGTATAGTCATACTTATGACCATTACAACCAGAACAAGAAAAGGCCAGATTATCTAATTCGCCAGTACCATCTCTGATCTTAGGGATAATGTGTTCGATTACAAAGGGACCTGGCGAAAACCCAACTTGACTAAAGCAATATTCGCAACAGTTATTTGCTCTTTCTTGAACAAGTCTTCTTTTCCTCACAGTCACTCTAGCCATTTGAGTAATTGCCAGGAATACCAAGATCTGCCATTATTTCTGGCAACGATTTGCCGCGTATACTGGCCAACTCCACCAATGCTGTGAGCCTATGAAAACCAGCCTCTTCAATACTGTCATTGATTGCTATTAATCTTTTATGCTCTTCTTCAGTTAGTATGCTAGCTTCACGTTTAGCCTCAAGTGCATGAAACTCTTCCCAGGTCTTCGCTGGGATGCCAATATTAATTTCCTTTAATAGCTCTAGTTCTCTAGATTCATTTTGCTCTAACAAAATTAGCTTAAATCTTTTGCCAGAGAATTCATCGGCATTTTGAACAAGTTCTTCCCAAGTCCCTTCCATCTCTCTTAGTGGCGGCATAATCAAACAACCAAAATAATTAGATCTACTCAGATTATACACTTCGTTATTGAAGAGGTCAATTTAGCGAACCTCTTTTGCCTTGTATAATTTAGACCACAGATTTTCAATTACTTTTTGACGATCTAATCCTTCTCCCCGATCGAGCTGAGCCACAACCACGTCTATTTTTTCACCGATCGCCATTTCCCACTCATCACCAGATTTTTCTTGTTCTGGCGAACTTATAGACTCGATGAAATCCATCCAATGTTTTTGCACAGCATCGATCGCCGCCGCGCCCACCGCATCCCAGCCTGCCATTGAAAGTAGCGACAAATGACAATCGTTTTTTCATTGTACCAACACGCTAGTCGAAACTATGCACTTTTAGTGCAAGGCTTTAGCTGCTACACACCGGCCATCACAAATGGAGGTAAAGTGTAAGGGTGAAAAGGAGAAGAAGATGAGTGAGCAAAGGCGCGGTAG
>JANOXZ010000424.1:0-2832 GCA_031418695.1 Synechococcales cyanobacterium VAR_35_metabat_10 | reverse complement strand
TATCTTTGAATAAATTGCATAGCCGCGATCGCGCCGATGAAAAATACAGTTGGTACGCCCAAGGTATGGACTGCTACCCATCTGACTGTGAAAATGGGGTATGAAATAGGCTGATTTCCGCCGCCGCTAGTCATTGCTTTACTCCTTGATTAAGGTTGATTTAACGTTTAGTCATTTATTCCCACTGATTAGTTACCGATCGTGCCTTTAAGCACTCCCGAAAAATAACATCAAATGGGGATTAACAATAAGTTTACTAACTAGCTAAACTATTTCTTCTGGACGAACTTGTCGAGCTGATCTTTGGACTCAAATCGATCGGAGACGATCGGTAACTCTTGCCGAGTTTGAGTGAAGTACTCGTCAGGACGAGGCGTACCGAACGCATCGTAAGCCAAACCGGTACTAACAAACAACCAACCAGCGACGAACAAGGCTGGAATCGTCAGGCTGTGAATGATCCAGTAACGAATACTGGTAACGATGTCCGAAAATGGACGTTCTCCGGTCGAACCACCTGCCATAATCTGCTGCTCCTGGATTAAATAGTTTCTAGTAGATCAGTTTATCTCAAAACTTGAAGAAATGTATCCCTTAAATGAGTGGATAGTTGAGGGATTAGGGATTAGAGCTTAGGGATTAGGTGCAGCCCTAAAGCCTAAAGCCCAAAGCCTAAAGCCTAAAGCCTACCCCCTACGCACTAGCCCCATCACCCTGGTACTTCAGCAATATGCCCCGTTGACCGATGATAAAACCGCGCTCTGGCGTAAAGAACAAAATCTTGTATAAGTTTGATGGTACCTCTTCGACGGCTTCATCCTTGAGCCAAGTCTTGCCATCATCGTTACTCACCAGCAAACCACCACTCCCACCGGCAGCCCAGACTTCACCTGGAGTCCGATAAGCTAGATCCAATAAACCGAGATTGGTTTTTTGCCCAGGAAAGACTTCATCTTCCCAAGCATCGGGGGTAGCGGGATTGCTAAATTGTAGCTGTCCGCCCCGCGCTAGCATCCACAGCCGACCATCATTGGTAAAACCCATGCTCGAAACCCGACGAGAACTGTTCCGGTTGTGGGGTTCCCAGGTTTCTTGACCTGGTGTCCAAGTCGAATAAAAGTTACCTTTGGCAGATACGGCGACGTATTTACCTTCAGCAGAACGATTTATCGTCCGAAATACCCCTACCGCTTGAGTTACCAGCGATTTCCAGTTTTTGCCGAGATCGCTAGTTTGATAAATTGCCCCGATGTTGGTGGTCATCTCAGCGGAGTCTTTGCCCAACGCCAAGATCGTGGCGGGAATCCCTGGCAATTTAGAACTGAGGGAAATCCGATTCCAAGATTTGCCCGCATCATTGGTATGCAGCAAAATGGCTGGTTCGCCGACCATCCAACCTTCATCGCCAGTAAAACTAATCGAAGTGAAGCGATATTTATCGCTGTCGAGTTCTAATTTCCGATTTTCCCAACTCTTCCCACCATCGTTGGTTTCGAGGATCGTCGCGTCACTGCCGACGACCCAACCATGCTGCGGATTGCTGGTAAAAGCCAGATCTTGGAGGTTAGACTGAGTGGGTAACTGAAGTGTCTGCCACGGATTGGTGGCAAGCGTCGGAATATGACTACAACTGACGCACAATATGCCGATCGTCAGGAGCAGCAAGGTTTGTTTGAGAATTTTTTTGAGCGAGTTCATTTGTCAGCAGTTCGATAATTAATTTAATTCAACGTATATAGACTGAGGAAGATCACGAATCCCACTGCTAATCCACCGAAGATTAACAAGCTTTTTTGTCCGGGGGACATGGTATTCACCCCAAATCCATAGCGGGTATTTTCTTTAAATCCAAAGGTTTCTGTCGTCCCGATGTTGGTAAATGCGCCTTTTTTGGCACCACAAGCCGGACATTTCCATATTTGGGGGAGGGCGGTAAATGGTGTCCCGGCAATAATTCTGTTTCTGGGATCGCCTTTGTTGGGGTCGTAAGTATAGCCACAAGCGCGACATTCAAACCTGTCATCGTCAGCAGCCATTGTCCCCGTGCTGGGTTTGTTATCCACAGTAGGTGTCAGATCTTCTGACCCACTCGGACGATCTTGCTCTAGATCGCTCATAATATAATCTCAAGTATTAGAAAATTATTAATATACTGTTACAAATTTTGGCATATTCTGTCGAAGTTTGGTATGAACTATTGGGTATTTGGCAAATTTACCCCTTTTCCACCCAGCATCGATTCTTATAAATATGCAGCTTAAAAAACTCCTGTCGTTCGGTTTACTCATTTTTGTACCGATTTCGATCGCGGCGAAGTATCTCCACTGGGGGGATCTGACCGTATTTATCACCTCAGCCTTGGCAATTGTGCCTCTAGCCATCTGGTTGAGTACTGCCACGGAGGAAGTAGCCGTAACTACTGGTCCGGCCATTGGTGGGCTGCTAAATGCTGTATTTGGCAATGCGACGGAATTAATTATCAGTTTAGTCGCGCTCAAGGCTGGCTTAATCGATATTGTCAAAGCCAGTATCACGGGGACAATTATTAGCAATTTGTTATTGGCAATGGGACTGTCAATGTTTTTAGGTGGTTTAAAATATAAGGAACAGGAATTTAAACCGATCGTGGCGCAGGTGAGCGGCTCATCAATGACACTGGCCGTAATTGCAATTTTACTCCCAACGATGGCATTTTATTCTGCTAATAAGTCTGACGCATTTGCCGTAGAGAAACTCTCGATCGCCGTGGCAGTTATCTTAATTATAGTTTATGCAATGACGTTACTGTTTTCGCTCAAAACTCACAGTTATTTATATGATGTCAGCCTGGTC
>JANOXZ010000423.1:0-1567 GCA_031418695.1 Synechococcales cyanobacterium VAR_35_metabat_10 | reverse complement strand
CCTGCATGGTGCCAGCTAAGCGCTCATCGGTGACTTTTTGAATAAAAATCCCCTGACCTGACACATAGCAGCCTAAAGTAATGGTCTTTTCAGCATCATTGCTAGTACAGAGCTTGAGGCCAACTTTTTTGGCTTCGATCGTCGGTGTGGTCAGGTAAAAAACTTTGCGCCCCTCATCACTCATATTTGCCTGGGTGGCCAGTTGGGATACCTCTGAGGGCGGATTGTAATTGAGCAACTGCCAGCGCTGTGATACCGGCTTACTAATACTGCGTACTACTAGCAGGGTTGGCAAAATTGCCCAGAGCAAATAGCGACCCAGAGAATTACTCAGAGATTTCTCTGTTCTAGGCTTGTGATTCATGATGAGTTCCGAATTAGTTTTGAGGTTGACCTAGGGTGGTAATGTAGAGCACCGCTTCATCGGGGGGAATACCCAGGACTTCGTTGACCTGATCATCAAAAAATCCGGCAATGCCACTGACTCCTACCCCCAACCTGGTGGCCGCCAAATTGAGGCGTTGTCCCAAGTGTCCGGCATCTAGATGCAAATAGCGGTAAGCTCGATCGCCATAGCGTTCGATCGACTGCTGTAAGTTAGCGGTATGGAAAATGGTAACGGCAGCATCTCGTCCCAATTCTTGACCCAAACAGAGGTAGTGCAGTTCGCGGCGGAAATTCTTAAAGCGGATTTGGCGTAGCTCTTGAATAGCAGGCGAATAATGGTAGCAGCCTTCTTCTAAGCCATCAACTCCCGAAACCGCAATAAAGGTTTGAATCAAGCTCAGATCAAAATAATCGGGGCCTTCATCCAGTCCAGTATCTATATAGTTTTGGGGCTGATAGGTAAAGTCCAACAACGCTAGCAACTGGTCGAAACTTAAATTGCCACTGGAATAGCTGCGAGTCGATCGTCGCTGCAGAATGGCATCTTCTAGTCCATCCAAGAACGAATTATTTTCCCAAGAAATTGGCGGCCCCATGGTAGAGACTTTCAAGCAAAAAGGAAAATTGTACTTATCGGCCACCGGATTTGGTGCCGGTGGTGGTTGGTACTCGCTCATGCTAGTCACTGTGTGGCAGTGGCTAAGCAGTTGCTCATCGGGCAGGTTAGGGAAATCCGTCACAGTCGGACTGGGCAGAGCTGTGGGGAAGTCTTCAGAAGCTGGTAGGTGGTCTTCTAAATCGAGCAAGGGCATCACTGCGATTGTGCCCTCTCGTTCCCGATCGAGATACAGCAGCTCATCCATGGCCTGATCCTGAAATCCACCGATCAAACAAGGCCGAAAGCCATTGATTGAACCAGATAACTCTAGGTTGCCCAATAAATGGCCAGTATCTAAACAAATTCGGCGGTAGGCTCGATCTTGGTAGCGCCAAGCCGATCGATAGAAAACTGCGGTGGTAATGAGGGCTAGCTCGGTGTGTTCGATCGCTGGATGCTGAAAGCAAGCGGCTTGTAGCCCAGACCACACATCGCTTTCCCAAAAATGTACCAGGGAGTGATCGCGGGGCTGGTAGTTATACAGCCCGGGAGGCAATAAGCCTCGTCCCCGCGAAATTAAAT
>JANOXZ010000422.1:0-6786 GCA_031418695.1 Synechococcales cyanobacterium VAR_35_metabat_10 | reverse complement strand
CTGATAGTGGTGCGACTGAAACCAACCCTCAAAAGAACTGGCTTTAGGTTTGAGTGGTAATTCACCCGTGAGCATTTGGAACATCATAATGCCCAAACTATAAATATCGGCGCGATTATCCAGTGTTTTGCCATCCATCTGTTCGGGAGAACAGTAAGCAGGCGTACCCATAAATCCTGTCGGCGAATCATCGGATTTAAGTAAAGCAATCCCAAAATCGAGGATCTTCACTAATTCCCCTAATGTGGCATCTTTAGTAATAATAATATTGCTGGGCTTAATATCGCGGTGAATCACCTGACACAAATTGCCATCGATTTCGATGCCATCATGGGCACAGTCTAGCCCCAAACAAATTTGGCGCAAAATATTAAAAAAGCGCGGCAGTGGCATCGGCTTTTTATGGATCACATCTTTCAGGCTCTCACCATGCAAGAACTCCATTACGTAAAAAGGCACTTCTAGGTCATCTAAACCGTAGTCTCGCACCTTGACGATATGAATACTGTTTTCACCCAACAGGGCACTAATGGTGGCCTCCTGCATGAATCGATCGCGGATTCTTTGGGTAATGCTGGCTTTCGATAAGAACTTGACGGCGACCTTCACCCCGCCCAACAGCATGTCTTTGGCCAGGTAGACTTGCCCCATCGAGCCTTTACCAGCTATTTCCATAAGCTGATAGCGTTGAACAACCAGCCGACCATAGTTACTATCTTTGGTCATGACTGGCCTCCGGCAGAGAGGGCAGAATAATTTGTTGCGAAGGGGGAGATGCAGTCCATTTCAGCCAGTTAACTTTGAGGTAGGTTAGAAAGTGGGCGAAGAGCTAGAAAATACCATGTTTTACTAATGAGATAAATTACATAGATACTAGACTGGCTAAATTTATCAATACTTCTTCAATATGCCCAGCTCTTGGTCAAAAATTTGTTACTGATCAATTCAATCAGATAAATTTAATAAACTAGACTTGGTGAATCTTCCCCAATAACACCGCCGATCGAGCGCCAGTAACCATCGGCAAGTTCCCAGGAATCTCGTGCCAGCGCCAATAGGCCAACAAAGCAAAGGCGATCGCCTCTTTAAAATCACTATCTACTCCGGCTTTAGCCGTGGTCAAAACCGCAGCCTGGGGTAAATGACCTTGCAGCCGCGCCTTCAAAAATTCATTGCGGGCACCGCCGCCACAGAGCAATACTCGATCGGGCAAGCGAGGTAAAAAGCGTCGATAGCTGTCGGCGATGCTGGCCGCCGTTAAATCAGTAATGGTCGCCAAGAAATCCGCATCTGCTAAATGAGCAGCATCCTGCCGACAGACCGCTAAGTACTCTTTGCCAAACAGCTCTCGACCGGTGGACTTTGGTGGCGGAGTACGAAAATATTCCTGTTGCAGCCATTGCTCCACTAAAGCTTGATCTACTTGGCCCTGCGCCGCCCAATCTCCATTGGCATCATAAGTTTGTTGGCCATTGGTCAAAGCAATCACCGCCAAATCCATCAAACTATTCCCTGGCCCCGTATCCCAACCTAGAACCTGCGCTTCCCAATCAGCATCAGCGTGGGGTGGTAAATAGGTACAGTTCCCAATCCCCCCAATGTTTTGAATACAGAGATGATGTTTAGCATCCCCTAACAGATAAGCATCGGTTTTGGGCACCAAAGGCGCACCTTGCCCTCCAGCCTCAATATCAGCCGTGCGGAAATCATCGATCGTGGTAATGCCCGTGGCTTGAGCAATCACCGCACCCCGCCCAATTTGCTGGCTATATCCTAATCTGCCCCTTTGAGCGGGCTGATGAAAAACTGTTTGGCCGTGGGAACCAACTAACTTCGCTTTGGTTCCTGCTGGCTGAATCCGGCGCACCGCATCGGCAAAACATTGCGCGATCGATTCATCCAGAGCCGCCAAATCTGCCATACTAATCGGCTGACCAGCACACACATCTAAAATTTGCTGGCGTAAAGCAGGTGGATAAGGATAGGTCTCCCCAGCGATCGACGTAACTTGCAGATCATTGGTAGTCCCTTGAATTTCCACTAAAGCAGCATCGATGCCATCTACCGAAGTCCCACTCATTAAACCGATTACTAACATGATGGATTCTCTGATTAACTAATTTTTATTTAGTCTTGTAGGGTGGGCTGTTGCTGAGCGGAGCCGAAGCACTGCCCACCATCTAAGTTCTAGGCAATTTCACTGTTATCTAATTGTCATCTAAAGCTGGCGGAGCCGCGATCGCAATCTCGGTTTGCAAAGGCGGCACCAACTCACCAAACAGAGTGCGGACTTTTAGATCTCGATAAAACTCCTCTTGGCTCAGCTCCACCTTCGATTGCGCCGAGAGCAACAGCAAAGCCCAAAAAACTCCCACCCGATCGTGAGTGGTAATTTCCCCTTGGTCATTGGCCAAAGTCTTCACCCATAGAGCAATCAGCGCTTCTAGATCAATCCAATCTAAATCGGTGGCTTGCAAAAAAATCTCTAACTGCTCAGCCATTTCGGTTAAGTTTTCACCGTGAGCCAGTTCGGCGATCGCCTTGGCTGCCTTACTAGCCGAAAGATTGGCATGACGTACCTTTCGCTTACTTACTGGTCGATCGCTCATCCGACTGGCAATCGATCGCAGTTGCAAAATCAAATCTTGCAGAGTGACTGGACGATGTTGAAGTGGGCGGGCACTGAGTCGCCGATGAATATGTCGCTCTAAGTTAGCCGGAAGTCCGGCAGTAGCGGGGATATCTTCGAAATACAGATCATCATCATCTAGGGGCAATTCTTCCGGATCTTGGTTCAGGCTGTTGGCCTTCAGCAACACCAGCATCGCTGCCCACAAAAAAGCCTGCCCCGAAAGTGACAAATTAACCTGTCGATCGCTATTAGACAGACTGGCCGGAATTTTGGTGAGGTGATTATCAATCACATCAATCACCTGGATATCCCAAGGATCAATCTCACCCCGCTGAGCTAAATCAATAAGTAATTCAATCCCCAATTCCGTCAGCGTATGGGGATCGAGATCTAGTGGAACATTACTGGGAGCGTCTTTCTCGGAAACTAGCACCATGATGTTTGAGGAGTAATGTGGGTATAAAATCCTAGGAATCGGTTCCAGAGTGAGCTGATTGTAGCTCTGGCGGATTGCGCATCAAGTCGATCGTGCTTTTGATGGTGCCCGCGATCGGCACTGCCACCAACACTCCCAAAAACCCAGCTATTTGCAGACCCACCAGCACCGCCAGCAAAATCATCACCGGATCTAAACCAATAAAATCACCCATTAGCTTGGGGGTCAAAAAATTATCTTTGATTTGCTGTAATACAAAAGAAGCCACAAACACTTCTGCCGCCAGCGTAAAGCTCTTTAACAGTACCAATAATGTTACTAAGCCAATCCCTAGGGTAGCACCCACAAACGGAATCAGTTGGGACAAACCAATCAAGATCGCAAATGAAAGAGCAAACGGTACATCTAACAATAAGAAAATAATTGTCAAGGCTACAGCCATAAAAGCCCCTAGCAAAAATTGACTAATGAAAAACCGCTGAAAATTCATTCTCAAAGATTCCCCAATCAACCTGCCCCATTTACCTGGAAACATGGCAATAGCGCTAGCCCACAGCTTATCCCCATCGATCAGAATATATACGCTAAGTACCACAATTAATAGAGAGTCAATCAGGCTAGAAGCAGTCCCTAATGCCACTGCTACAGCTTGCTGAGTGAAGCCTTCCAACTGTTTGGGCAAGTTGGAATTAATTTGGTTCCGAATTACCTCAAAATCGATATTTAAACCCTTTGTTTTGGCAAATGTTTCTAAATTGATAATATTTTGACTGCTGCTTTGCACCCATTTGGGCACCTGCTCGGAAAGACTGGCAATTTGTTCAATCACGATCGGGACAACTGTGACCGCCAAAATAATCACGGTTACTAAGGTGGCGATGAGTACCACACCAACCGCTTGACCACGACTGATGCCAGTTCGATCGAGCGCCCGGACTAGGTAATTTAGCAAAAATGCCAAAATTGCCGAGATCGACATCACCGTAATAATGTGTTCAAAATACCTAAAAGCCTGAGAAAGTAGCCAGGTGTTAGCTGCAAAAACCAAGCTCAGCAGCAGCCAAACTAAAAGCTTTCTGGCGTTGATCGATCGCCACATTTGTAATCTGTTCGGTAGAAGGTTCACTTGATTCTAGCTGGCTTTGGACTCGAAACTGCCATTAGTTCGATCAACAAAATGATACAACCAGGATCTTTTAGGGGTAAATTAAGGAATAGGTCTATGCACTTCTATCTTTCTTGTGAGCTTTATGAGTTCAGCTTCCCCCACATCTGAATTATTGTTCGATTCTTCTGGTGCCGTTTCCACCGGTTCAACACCAACCGATTCAGCCGAACAGCAAGGGATTCCGGCTTATTTGCGCCAAGCTTTGCAAATGCTCGATCTTCAGCCAGAAGCTGAAATTGCTAAGTACCGCGCCTATAAAGAAGGGAAAATTGCTACTCCAACCTACGAAAAACTGACTTCGGTAATGGCTGCTCCCGAAGAAGAGGACGAAGACTATGAAGAAATTCCTCCTTCCGAACCTTTTGCCGTAATTGAACACGCCCGTGCATACGCTCCAGACTCAGATGCTGAACCAGCCGGTAAATTAGTATTCAAAGACTCTGAGCCACCTGCGGCCAGTTTAGATCTCAGCATGTTGCCACCAGGTGAGATTTCCTCTGCTCGCAATGAATATCTGCCTGCTTCTCAAGAGCTATGGCGCAGCCTGGGCAAGCCCGCTGCCCCTGCCGAAATTCCAGTACCTAAATGGAAGTTACCAGTGGCGATCGGCTCGGCTCTGACTGCCGTAGCAGCCGTGAGTGGCATGACCTATGTGAATCTGCATCCCACGCTGTTACAGCAAGTGCCAGTGGTAGCCCAACTGACCGCTCCCCCAGTAATGCCTGCAATCCCACCTGGTCAAAACTTGGCTGGACCAGATCTCGCCATGGGCGAATTTACTGATCTGGGCTTGGGCAACATCAATGCTATTACTTTGCCCAACAGCAACGCCCAAATCGCCCAGTCTCCAGTCGCCACTGCCCCCATCAATACTGTTCCATCGACTATCCAAACCCCTGCGCAGCCGACGGCTCCATCTGCTATCCAGCCCCCAGTTACTACAACAGCATCACCTACTGCAACAACTGGCACCACTCGCTTATCGGATACCCTAGTGCGCAATCTCTTGCCACCCAATATTCAACAAATGTCTGGTAGAGATGTTTCGCAACCATCGGTGGTGGCTCCGGCTCAGTCCTTAGCTCCTCCAGCAGCGGTGCAAGCTCCGGCGCCTTATATACCCCAAACGCCTAACCAGCCCAAAAACAAAAAAATCTCTGATACCGCCGGTAATAACACAGCGCCCTATCAAGTAATGGCTAAGTATGTCAACCCGATCGGCTTTGAGAAAATTCGCACGATGCTACCTGATGCTGCTCGGGCAGGCGATCAGATTGTGTTAGGTAATTTTAGCGAAAAAAACCTGGCTAAAAACCTGGTGAAAAAGCTCAAGCAGCAAGGCATAGAAGCTTGGCTGAAAAACAGCTAAACTTCACCCCTAATTCATTTATAGGACTTAGGTGATTTCCCTTAAATAAAATACCGGCTATTTTAAAAGTTTAGTTGGCTGAGCGGAGTCGATAGCGTAGCGTCGCCTTTCGGCGATAGCCAACGGCAATGGTACACTCATTCCTGGGAATCACCTTACGACTCTGCTCAGCCAACTGATCGACAGATAAATTAAGCGTAAACCTGTTTGGCTAAGAAATTTTGTACATAGTAAGCACAGAGATGTGCGCCTTCGGCCTGGTATATAAAGTGATCGCGGCGGGGAACGGTGATTAGCTCGGAGTTAGGAAACAGAGCGTGATATCGGTGAGCCATTTCTACTGGGGTTTCGGTATCTTTTTCGCCCCACAGCAGCAGCACGGGCGCTTTAACTTGCTTGACGATCTCGGTGACATCTTCGCTGACGGTTTTGACCATGGTGCCTCTTAAGACACCGGCATTTAAGTAATCACGGGAGCCGTATTTTTGGCTATGCCAGTCTAATAACTCCTGGCGATTTATGGGTGATATCTTGAAAGCTGTGCGCATGGTTTTGATCCATTGACTGCGCAACGACTGTTGAAAAGTCTTTTGGCGCTGCAAACCACCTGAGTTGATCATCACGATCGAACGCACCCGATCGGGATACTTATGAGCCAGCCGCATAGAAACCCGACCACCAAAAGAATGTCCAAGTAGATCAGTGCGATCGATTTTTTGCTCATCTAAATAGGCCAGTACTCGATCAGCATATTGAGTAGTGTTCCAATCTTCTGGTGGTGGTGGAGTCTTGCCAAAACCGGGCAGGTCTAAAACATGAATATTGGCTTTATCGCCTTCACTATACGCAGAGCTATCAGCTAGCAGCTCTGCCATCGGTTGCAATGCTCGCAGGTTCTGTCCCCAGCCGTGCATCATAAGCAGCGGATGCCCGCCACGACCAAGTTGAATTGCGTTGATTTCTGGTACGGCCATAAATGTGATCTGAGACTAGTTGCGCTTTCTGAAGCCTAAGTTATCATCGATCGGCCACTTCGGGAAGAGCCAAGCTATAAACCTGCGATATTATGCCTTGTTATGCTAACCATGCTGTGCGGCACTGTGGCGTGCAAAAAGAAAAAAGATGCTACTGCCACCAAGCCGGCAAATGGCGCTGAAAAGGGAGAAAATAAGGGTGTGCTG
>JANOXZ010000421.1:0-2625 GCA_031418695.1 Synechococcales cyanobacterium VAR_35_metabat_10 | reverse complement strand
GAGTATTTAGAACATCACCGGAATCCTTCAAATGAGGATAGGGAAAACTTTATGCTGGAATGAGAACCAGGCAACAAACTAGTAACTGGGGCTTTCAGCCCCTCGCGTAACCTATGCACTTTCAGTGCATAGTCGTTGAGTCATGATGAAATTGAACAGATATTCATCCATAGTAGTTAAACCGCAAAGCACTATCCACTGTTGAAGTGCTTCACTTTCTTCCCAACCATCATCCGGGTAAGACTTACGGGCTATTAACTTCTTATGAATCAATCGCACTTCACGAATAATCCGCTTCGCTGTTAAATACTCGCCAAAACTTTTGTGAGTGAATTCAAAAGTTTTATCGCCATCACTATCTCGACCACTACGTCGAAAGTAGAAAGCAGTTAACAGTCTCGTAACACTAGCTTGTGGATTGTCTCGGAAGTTTTCTTGGAAACGATTCAACAACTCTTTTAAACCACTATGCTTGCAATGACTTTCGATTGCTTTGACTGTAGTGGTTCGACCATTGCCATGCCAAGCAGCCAAAGCTATTTCTTCCAGAATTCTCACAAAATCTTTCTCCTCAACACCTTGGATCGATGGGTGCTGATTGCTATCCCAGCCTCTAGCATATACAGATTGGAGTAAATTATCATAGACTGCGTTTAGGTTTGTTTTCGCAGAAAATTCCAGTTGCCCGCCACGTAAACCCAAGGCCACCAAATAATTTAGTAGTGGTTGAGTTGTGATCTCGTCTAAATTTCCTCGATCAAGCTGGGACGGCAAGCCTTTATAACCATTGCCACTAGCCATACCATAATATTTCCACCAAAGCTCGCGCTGATCTCTCGCGAGTAGTCCTTTTCGATCAATGTATTGACAGTGACTATTTTCAGGTATTAAATAGGGCAAAACATACAAAATTTGTCCTTTCTTACGAAAATCTACCTCATTAGTCTGCACCGCTTGCACCACCAACTCCCGACCATCAATTAACACCTGTACACAAGCCTTTTGCTGATTAATTCGATCGACCTTCCGATGCACCTCCCGCACAAAATCCACCGCCGTCTTTTCACCCACCTTCCCCTGCATCGCCAACTCATCCAAACCATCAAAAATAATCAGCAACCGCTCTTCCCGATACTCCATCTCCAAAGGATTAAAATTCAAAAAACCATCAAGCTTCACAAACCGCCCCACCGCCTCAATCAAATCATCCGACGGCTCAAAATGATGCAACGGCACGAACAACGTCGGAATATTCCCCTCTTCCGCCAACCTCGCCGCAAACATTTTCGTCAACGACGACTTACCACTACCAGGGCCACCACTAATCAGCCGAATAGCATCATCCTTTTTAGCCAGCGACAGCCAACTTACTAACTCTGATTCCAAATCAACTACAATCCGCTCAGTTTTCTTCTTACCCTCCAACCGTTCGTCAAGTCCCCGCTCCCCTGGCTCATCGATTTTCCGATGATAATAAGCCCGCAGCGGCACAAACACCTGCTTCAAACTAAACGACTCCAAAAACAGCGGTTCCTCCACCTGCTTTTGCAACCAAACACCATAGCGCCCCAAGCCTGTGCCCGATCATTAGCCTGAGTAAAAGGCGTATCCAGCTTCTCCTTCAAAGCCCCATAATCCTTAGGCCGATCGCCCCATTCCTGATGCAAAGCCGCCGCAAAATAAATCGGCAATCGTTGGCTAATCGCCCTAGCATCAGCCTCAAATACTCCAGCAGCAAGCAGCCAATTAATAAAAGAGGGCTGAATCAACCCCACCACCGGAGCCTTACCAGGATGAGCAAAAAACTCCCGATCGATCGACAAACTACTATTCGCCAAAGCCTGATCGATCGCCACCTTCAAATCCTTGAGTTTAAATTTCTCTGGCGCGATCTCCGTCTTTTCATCAACCAAATTTTTCATTGCCTGGAAAATCGATCGATAGACCAACAACCAAGCGATTTCTTCAGCCCTTGCCGATAAACCCAATGCCGCCAGGGCATCAACACCATCGCCAGCGAGACTATCCCATTTACCAAAACCGAAGTCTACACTTGCTTTGCCCAGTGCTTTTGAAAAGTCTTTGAAGTTTACTTTGATCGACTTGTTGAGGACTGGAATAGGTTTGCTGATGGAAAGCCCAGGATCATTGCTCATAATTCTTTGGTCAATTACTCCTTACTAGGATAGCTTTATTCGCGATCGATGAGATAAATGAGTTTTAGGTGTCATCAGCTATAATATGTGCATGATCTGGTGAGGGATAATCATGTCTTCAATTACAGTTGACCTTCCTGTTGAAATTGCTCAGCAGCTTGAACTTCAGGCTAAACAACAAGGATTAGATCCCCAACAACTAGCATCCGACTTGATAGTAGGAATACTGGGCAAACAATCGACTGAGAAAGAAGTTTCAGAGGTTGATTTGTTACAACGTGTTAATTTAGGATTTGGGGACAAATGGTGGTCTAGGTACCATTCTTTGATTGAACTACGTCAAGCAGAGAATGGTACCTAGACCACCATTTGTCCCCAAATCCTAAATTAACACGTTGTAACAAATCAACCTCTGAAACTTCTTTCTCAGTCGATTGTTTGCCCAGTATTCCTACTATCAAGTCGGATG
>JANOXZ010000420.1:0-2352 GCA_031418695.1 Synechococcales cyanobacterium VAR_35_metabat_10 | reverse complement strand
GCCGAAAAACGCCAAACCATCCGCCAAACCCAAATCCTCGATTTCTATCCCGCCAAAGAACAGATTACTGATATCGGCGGTTTGGATAACCTCAAAGACTGGCTGCTGCGCCGTGGTGGCTCCTTTTCCGATCGCGCCCGTCAATATGGTCTTCCGTACCCGAGAGGGCTGCTCCTGGTCGGAATTCAGGGCACTGGCAAATCTCTCACCGCCAAAGCTATTTCGCACCACTGGTATTTACCTCTATTACGCCTGGATGTCGGACGCTTATTCGGCGGCTTAGTCGGCGAATCAGAGTCACGCACTAGACAGATGATCCAACTTGCAGAAGCCCTCTCGCCCTGCGTTTTGTGGATCGACGAAATCGATAAAGCCTTTGCGGGCGTCGATGGCAAAGGCGACGCTGGCACATCGAGTCGGGTATTTGGGACATTTATTACCTGGCTGACTGAAAAAACATCTCCCGTTTTTGTCGTCGCCACTGCCAATAATATCGACTCGCTACCCGCCGAAATGCTGAGAAAGGGACGCTTCGATGAAATTTTCTTCGTGGGTTTACCCACACGAGCGGAACGTCGAGCAATTTTTAACGTCCATCTCACCAAGCTCCGTCCCCACAATCTCGCCCAGTACGATCTCGATCGATTGGCATACGAAACTCCCGATTTTTCCGGTGCCGAAATCGAGCAAACCCTCGTCGAAGCGATGCATATCGGCTTCAGTCAAAACCGCGATTTCACCACTGATGATATTCTAGAATCAGCCAGCCAAATGAATCCCCTTGCCGTCACCGCCCAAGCCCAAATCCAGTTTCTTCAAGACTGGGCAAACTCTGGCAAGGCTCGTCTAGCCTCTAGGCAAGGTAGTCTGGGTAGAGGTTAGTTATTGGTTATTTTATTGTTACTAGCCACTGTCCACTCTCTTGATTCGCTAAGTTATGAATGCCGTAATAAAATCGATCCAATTAATCATTGGTATGACGATCGGGTTAATTTGCTTGGGTGCAGCCGCAGGTGGAGCGGGTTATTATTTCTTCATCACGCAGATGACTACCCGTCCGCCTAAGCCAGTATTTGCAGAAGAGCGTGCTGGCGGCAAACCAGTAGCCGTAAAACCTAACCCTAAATCTACTGTAACCGTTAAACCCAAGCAGGATCCCAATGTCATCGCACAACTCCCAGCCGCAGCTTATGACGCTAAGGTGATTTGGAAAGATGGATTATCCCTGAAGAAAGAACCCAATCCTGGTGCCGAAAAGCTGGGTGGAGTAGCCTTTAATGGGAAGGTAGCAATTATCAAAACCAGTGATGATAAACAATGGTTGTTAGTTCGCTCGGCAACAAATAATCTTCAAGGTTGGGTTAAAGCTGGCAATATCAGTAAAGCAGCAGTGCCCACACAACCAAAAGCTAACAAAGTCAAAGCTAAACCTAATCCCTAGACTGATCCTGAAGCCGATCAATAATTCGTAATTTCTGGCTTCCCAATTCCCACTCGACTATAGACGCGCTAAAATCGAAACAGTAGAACTCTATCAAGTTATCCCGATCGATCTTATGCTTTTAAACGAACTGACACCAATTCTTAAAGAACTGACCAAAGAACCAGTAGCCTTTTGTAATGGGTTCATTTCCGGCGTGCTGCGATTGAATCTCACCGATGACCCCATGAAAACATGGTTAGAGAAGCAAGCAGGATTTACACCCACTCATAGTCAAACTGGATCCGGTACTCGGGAAGAACCTCAATCAATTGATATCGAATAAGCTTTAATAAGTACATTTACTCGAAGCTTGCGCGTCCTCTGGAAACGATTACTCGATCAGCTAAAAAATTGGTAAACTTAATCCTTTAGATCACTAGTTTTTTGAGCAAATCGGGTATGATAGAAGAGACATTTACTAGATTCAGTCATATCGCTGGTAAATTTTGGAATTTGGACAGCTAGCTACTTCTTGAAGCTAACTTGGCTCAGATCATCGATCGATAGCAGCCTAAGTTTAGCTCCGTCGCTTTTTACCAACGTCCAACTTTCGTCTGCTAACTGTATAGTAAAGTGTCTCGTCCAGCTTTATCGATGCTCACATGACCATTTATATCGGAAACCTGTCTTACCAAGCCACCGAAGAAGACTTAAAAACAGTTTTTGAGGATTACGGCACAGTCAAACGAGTCGTACTACCGACAGATCGTGAAACTGGCAGAATGCGTGGCTTTGACTTTGTTGAAATGTCTGATGATGCCAGTGAAGACAATTCAATTACAAATCTTGATGGTGCTGAATGGATGGGTCGTTCTCTCAAAGTAAATAAAGCACGTCCCCGCGAAGAGGCTGGCGGTCGTGGTGATTTC
>JANOXZ010000419.1:0-2768 GCA_031418695.1 Synechococcales cyanobacterium VAR_35_metabat_10 | reverse complement strand
AATTTGACTGACCTGAATCTTCGTGATAACCAAATCACCAAAAAAATTTGCCCAGTAAAACCAGAGTCTATCTGTAAATTTTAAGGATTCCAGAATATTGCATGGTAGATGGTGAGTAATTCACTGAGCGAGGTTTGCTAGCGCTTACCACCGAATTTGCCGATTATCTGAGAAATCCATTACGGGGGTGTTTTCTCGAAACCTCACTTTGAAAGTTTTCCCATTGGATCGTTACATGGTGAAACTGAAGCTTTCGAGTGATAAGTAGGCGCAGCTAATTATTTATAAAATGAAATCACTTCAAATCCTTGCCCAGCCTCAAAAGCGTTTTATAATTAATTCACCCTGGCTACTTATGTCCTGATACTACAATAGAGTCAGTGAATTGGCAGTGAGCCGTTGATCATCGTTGAAGTTGATGAGCTGCCGGTGGTGCCGAGGAAGGTTATCTATCGCTTCAGGGTCAGAGGTTCTGTTGAAGGCGATCAAAGTTCTGAGTAGTTTGGGGACAATCCTCTACTGGTGATATCTTGCAAGTATACATGCAAGCAAATTCGGCTAAACTCCAAGACCCATAAATATCTAACCAAGAAAAACTCATGCCTAATACAGATCATTCCAGTGTAGATCATCATTGTTTAGGCATCGTTACCGGCAGTATTATCCGCGATCAAGAGCAAAAGTTTCAACTGCATTTAGCCGATGGTTCCTGCATCCGAGCCACCAACATCGCCAAAGAATCGCCTCAAGTTTGCCAATGGCAAGTATTGCCCCAAACCGCTTCCACTGGAGAAGTAACTCGTTTACAGGTCATAGCTGAAGTCAGCACCAAAGAACGTGATGGTTGGCAAATTGTTGGTCGAGTTACCCAGGTGGCCAAAAAGAAAAAAACCGCTTTGGTGGCGATCGAACAATCCGATGGCTCTGATCTGAAAATTACCGTCAGTGACTTCCCGATCGAATTAGTAGAGACCCTGGAATCAGGCAAC
This sequence comes from Synechococcales cyanobacterium VAR_35_metabat_10, assembly GCA_031418695.1. GTDB lineage: Bacteria > Cyanobacteriota > Cyanobacteriia > Cyanobacteriales > Chamaesiphonaceae > JAAFHZ01. The sequence goes on along the minus strand of JANOXZ010000419.1, from coordinate 1,779 downwards.
GTCGCCATCACCGCCCAGTTAATAAATGGCTGCATTCGAGTCCAAACTGCAATGCTGTCTTCGGTTACAGAGACACCCACTGGGATTCAAAAACCAGTGTTGAGCCTCGATGCTAAACAGTTCGATCGACGTACTCAAGAACTAACCGAAATTGCCCAATCGGCACTACTGCAAGAAACTGGTCAAGCCGATTGGCAATTGTCTCAACTTACAGTACGCGATCGGCGCTGGGAATGGCTGGCTGCTAATGGAACCATCACCACTCGGGTAATGGTCAATGCCAACACCAAAGAAGCGGAAGTCGCTTATCAGCAAATAATTCCCGAGTTGCCCTTAGCTAGTGAGCAGCAGGAGCGACTGCATGTTACACCCCTCGGCGCTGCTCGTAGCATTGGTGCTTCTTGTTTTCGGGTCGAAATTGGCCCCTATGAAGTAATTTTAGATGCTGGCACTCGCCCTAAAGGCAGCCAGCCCCTGCCAGAATTTGATCTAATCAAAAACCCCAACTTAATACTGATCACCCACGCCCACCAAGATCATATTGGTGCTTTGCCAGTATTCCATCGCCGCTTTGGGGCAACTCCGATGATCTGTAGTTTTGGCACCAAAGAAATTGCCGAGGTAATGCTCACTGATTGCTTGAAGGTACAAGAACTCAACGAAGATTTTGAATCGCTATTTGATGAAAGTGATCTCTATGCCACGTTATTCCATTTGCAAACCCAGAAAGCATTAGAAGATTTTTATCCCTTGCCAGGATTGAAAGTGCGTTTTATCCCCGCTGGTCACATTGTGGGTGCTGTTTGTATTTATTTAGAATACGGCGATCGTTCCCTCCTCTATACTGGCGACTACAATACGACCTCTAGCCGCACTACTGATGGACTACAGCTAGCTAATCTGCCCCAAGCTGAGATGCTGATTACCGAGTCTACTTATGGCAGCGATGTCCATCCTTCCCGCCGCAGTCAAGAAGGCGAACTGTTACAGGCGATCGCTGAAATAGTGCAAGCGGGAGGCAATGTATTAATTCCAGCTTTTGCCCTGGGACGCGCGCAAGAAATAATTTTAGCTATTCGCACCAGTGCTCTGTTTCATAGTCTTAAAATTCCGGTATATGTAGATGGCTTAGTGCGACCAGTTACCAATGTCTTTCAAGATAATTTGAATTTGTTACCCAAGGCGGTGGCCAATTTTGCTAAAACCGGCGGAAAAGATCCGTTTTTTGATGCCAGTGCTACGCCCCCAATTATTTGTATTGATAATCCTCGAGAGCGACCACTAGCGATGGCGAAGCCTTCGGTGATTATTGCTAGCTCGGGGATGATGTCTGGGGGTGCCAGTGTCTACTATGGCAAGATTTTACTGGAACGCGAAAACGCAGCCGTATTTATTTCTGGCTATACCGATGAAGAGTCGCCAGGTAGACTATTGCAGGGGTTGGAGCCAGGGACAGAGATTGAGTTAGATGGTACGAAGTTGACGGTGCGTTGTCAGGTGCGGAAGTTTAATTTGTCCGCCCATGCCGATCGGGTGGGTTTAACTCAGGTAATTCATCGGGTGGCTCCTAAGCATTTAATTTTGGTGCATGGTTCGCCTTATGCCCTGCGTCAGTTATCAAATGCGGGTGATTTGCGCGATCGCTATTGGATTCATATTCCGAAGCTCGGCGATACTATCTCTTTTGGGGTGCCTCCTGAGCATTTGTCAGTGACACAGTTGGCGAGGGTGGATGCATTGCAGGAGTTCGACGTGGAAGTAGAGGCAGAGTATGATGGG
>JANOXZ010000418.1:0-3723 GCA_031418695.1 Synechococcales cyanobacterium VAR_35_metabat_10 | reverse complement strand
AGAAAGCTGAAACCTATATCGTGGGCAGTGCCCACCCTACAAAAAATCTTAGGTCTCAGGGGATTCCAGCACGTTGCTGGTGGCTTCAACGATCGGCTCTGGAGCCATTACAGCACTTGGAATTTCTCCTTCAATAGAGTTATTGAAAAGTCTATCGATCGCTTCCCGCTGGTTAATCGCCAAAATGCTCACCAATGTAACGACCACCCCACCAAATTGCAGCAGAGTCAAAGTTTCATTTAAAAACAACCCACCAAAAATCAAAGCAAAAATTGGGGTCAAAAAAGTCAGAGCGCTCAAACTAGTCAAATTCCCAGTAGAAGCAAAGTAGAAAAACAGTCCATAGGCCAAGGCGCTGCCGAACACCGTGGCATAAGTCAAAGCTGACCAATCCAACAAGGTAAGCTGCTGCCAAGGATTACTTTCAGTCATAGCCGAAACCACAAACAGTGGTATTGAACCAATAATCATGTGCCAGCCGGTGGCCACCACTGGATCGGCTTCAGCGGTTACATAGCGAATCATAATGGTGCCGATCGCCATCGAGAGCGCCGCCAATAGCATCAGCCATTCACCATGGACAAACAGCTTCGCCCATTCCCAAGATTGGTCGGGGTCGAGTAAAGTCAGCCAGAGTTCTTCGGGGATACCAATACAGCTAATACCCAAAATTCCTAAAAACAGCCCAATGCCTCCCCAAAGCCCGATCGACTCTTTAAACAACCAAGCAGACAACAAGGCCACTACCAAAGGTTGAGAATCGATCATCACCGAACCCAAGCCAGCCTTAGTCCGCATCAAACCATTCGTCAAAAACCCTTGAAACAAAGTGCCATCCACCAAACCAAAAATCGTAATCCAGCCCCAGGCTTTCCAGGTACTAGGCTGGGGCAGTTTCCAATAAAAAGTGGCCAGCAAAATCAACATTCCTGCTGGCAACAACCGAAAACCCGCCAAAAAATAGGGAGTGGTGTGGGGAACTGCGCCCTTCATGGCTACCATCGCCGTTCCCCACAGGAAAAACGGACAGATTGTGAGCAGGATAGTAGTAAGAGATGAAGACTTGGAACTCTGCATGTATCTTGGAAATAAGCGCTATTCACCCGATTGTATATATTTTTTCACTTTAATGAGAGCTATCACATGACCATTTGGCCGTTTAAACCCAATACCAGTAAGCAAATTGCCCGTATCGAAATATCTGGAGCGATCGGTGGCGGCACCCGCAAAGCCGTACTGGCTGCCCTCAAAACCGTAGAAGAAAAGAAATTCCCGGCTTTATTACTGCGAATCGACAGTCCCGGCGGCACCGTTGGTGATTCCTACGAAATTTATTCTGCCCTAGTACGCCTGCAAGAAAAAGTCAAAATCGTGGCTAGCTACGGCAATATCTCAGCTTCTGGTGGGGTCTTCATTGGTATGGGTGCGCCCCATATTGTTAGCAATCCAGGGACAGTTACCGGCAGCATTGGGGTGATCTTGCGTGGTAATAACCTAGAGAAGCTCTTAGATAAAGTAGGAGTCTCTTTCCAAACCATTAAATCAGGGGCTTATAAGGACATCTTGTCGTTCGATCGAGAGCTGACTCCCCCAGAGCAAGAAATTTTACAGAGCTTAATTGACTCCAGTTACGCCCAATTTATTCAGATAGTCGCCGATTCTAGAAAAATCGAGATTGATCAAGTAAAAACCTTCGCCGATGGTAGGATTTTCACTGGTGAGCAGTCATTGGCCTTAGGAATGGTCGATCGATTGGGCAGCGAAGAAGATGCCCGTCGCTGGGCTGCTCAGCTAGCTGGTCTCGACCCAGAGAAAACCAAGTGCTGTAATATTGAGGAGCGTAAACCGCTCTTAACTCGCTTACTGCAAAGACAAATGCAGTCTTTGGGAATCGGTGCAGCAATAGATTGGATGCAGTTTGAGGTAGCCAGTAGCGGTCTACCTTTATGGCTGTATCGACCGTAAGGAAAACATAGCAAAACTTTAATTAGAGGAAACATGGGTGCAGAGTGGCGAGTGCGGGCAATTCGAGGAGCAACAACTGCTCAAGAAAATTCAGTAGCAGCGATTACCGAGGCTGTGTTAGAACTTCTGATCGAGTTAGAAGCCCGCAATCAACTTGACCCCAAAACATCATTAGCGTGTTGTTTACTGCCACTCGTGACCTAGATGCCATTTTTCCGGCGCAGATTGCCCGCCAGCGTCCCCATTGGGATGGCGTGGCTTTGATGGATGTGCAGCAGATGTATGTAGCAGGGAGCCTGCCCCAGTGCATTCGTTTTTTGATCCATGCTAATTTGCCAGTAGAGCAGCCGATCGAACACCCTTATTTACGGGGAGCCAGTAATTTGCGCCCAGACTGGGCAATGGAATCACTTGGTAGTCAGGGATAGCATTTTGCAACGAATCACGATCGATCCACAACAGCTTCAAGGAAACCAAATAGTGCTAACTGCGCCCCAACTGCACTACTTGCAGCGGGTGATGCGCTTGCCAACCGGGGCTAAATTTCAGGCGATCGATGGGGTTGGCACTTTGTATTTGTGGAACTCAACGCTGATTATGGCTTGGTCTTGGAACAATCTGTTCCTGCTGGTATTGAATTGCCGGTGGCAGTAAGTTTAATTGTGGCGGTGCCCAAAATAGGTTTAGATGACGTGGTGCGTGCCTGCACCGAGCTGGGAGTGCGGGAAATCTATCCAGTGACCAGCGATCGAACTATTGTGCAGCCCAGTGAGCAAAAACGGCGACGCTGGATCGAAATTGCCAAAGAAGCCACCGAGCAATCAGAAAGATTAATTGTCCCCACCATCCATCCAGTCCAATCCTGGAAAACAGCGATGGTTCAGATTACTGGACAGCGCAAGATCTGTGCAGCGCGAGGTGATTTACAACACTTAATGAGCTGCTTGGATCTGAAAGAGTCCATTTCGATCGCCATTGGTCCTGAGGGGGGCTGGACAGATCGGGAGTTGCAGGAGTCGATCGAGCAATGTTGGCAACCAGTATCTTTGGGTCAGCGAGTACTGCGCACAATTACGGCCCCATTGGCTGTGATGTCGATGATTAGTGGGCTGACAGAGTCTGCTGAAATCAACCCGTAATTAACGAAGTGGAACAGATCACCAAAGAGTTGTATCAGTAACTTCGTAGTTACCCAACTGATTTCAGTAATTCTTGTGCTTTAAATCATTGCACCCATTCACATATTTGTCGGTATATTCAACAGTAGAATAACTGACCTAAAAACTATACCAGTAGAATTTAGGAGTTGATCTATAATCTAACATGTTATTTTTGTAGATGAACAGCGGACTAAATAGTAGACAAAGGGCACCTTTACCCTTGCACTTTCGAGACAAATAGGTTAAGCTTGAATTAAATAAAGGTTAAGACAATTCACAAGTGTCTTATTCGAGTAACTGAGAAAAGGGAGTTTTCCCCCGCCGCAGAACTTAACCAAAATTTTCCATCTATCTGACAAAGAGAGTCACACAGGGGGGTGAATTATGATTAATCGTTCCGATTTTATCCATCATCGTAGTCGTTATTTCGGTAAAGTCCAACCGCAAAATATGGTGTTTAATGCCAATTTGCAAGAGTTCGCTCAGAAAGTCGGCTATATTTCTAGCCTAGAAACAGCAGGCAAGCTCACGCCAGAAGATTCTTATCGTAGAATTGAGTCCCTATGGCAAGACCTAACCAGTAGTAAAAAGAGCTTAC
>JANOXZ010000417.1:0-3016 GCA_031418695.1 Synechococcales cyanobacterium VAR_35_metabat_10 | reverse complement strand
AGTGCGGCTCAACTGCAAGCCTGGATAAATCAGCATCGTGACAAAGTTGGTAAAATTTAATATGGCCATACCTTACGGCAGGCAAGATATTTCTGAAGAAGATATAAAAGCAGTGATGGATGTGCTGCGCTCAGATTTTCTCACTCAAGGCCCAGCAGTTCCTGCTTTTGAAAAGGCTGTTGCTGCTTACTGTGTTGTTGAGCATGCAATTGCAGTAAATAGTGCTACCTCCGCATTACATATTGCTTGTCTAGCATTAGGGGTGGGTAAAGGCGATATTGTATGGACTAGCGCAATTACTTTTGTAGCAAGTGCTAATTGCGCTTTGTATTGTGGCGCTACTATTGATTTTGTGGATATTGATCCACTTACCTACAACATGAGTGCAATCACCCTGGCCGAAAAACTTGCTGAAGCCCAAAAAAATAACTGTTTACCAAAAGTTGTTATACCGGTACATCTATGTGGTCAGCCTTGTGATATGGCTGCAATACACTTGCTTGGGCAGCAGTATGGGTTCAAAATCATTGAAGATGCATCACACGCGATTGGGGGTAAATACCGTAATGGCTCAGTCGGAAATTGCCAATATAGTGATATCACTATATTGAGTTTTCATCCAGTTAAGATTATTACCACTGCAGAAGGTGGCATGGCTTTGACCAACAATTCAGAAGTGGCAAAACGTATGCAGTTATTACGTAGTCATGGCATTACTCGAGAGCCTGCAGAAATGAGTAAGTTGCCAGAAGGACCTTGGTATTATGAGCAGGTAGATTTAGGATTCAATTATCGCATGACAGATATTCAGGCTGCCTTGGGCCTTAGTCAAATGAAGAGATTAGATGAGTTTGTGGCTAAGCGCCATTCAATTGCTTACCGTTATAATGAATTATTAAAAGATCTACCAATTATCACGCCATTTCAGCTAGCAAATACTTTTTCAGGCTTACATTTATATGTCATTAGACTTAAATTGGCCGAGATCCATCAATCGCATCTAGGTGTGTTCGAAACTTTACGAGCAGCTGGAATTATGGTGAATCTGCATTATATCCCTGTATATCGTCAACCATATTATGAGAAGCTTGGTTTTAAAGCTGGCTATTGTCCAGAGGCTGAACACTATTACAGCGATGCAATCAGCTTACCCATGTATTTTAGTTTAACTTTACAACAGCAAGACCATGTGATTACTGTATTAAAACAAGTGATAAGCAGATGAAGGTGGCCGTCATACCTGCTAGAGGTGGGAGCAAACGTATTCCGCGTAAAAATATTAAAGAATTTTGCGGCAAGCCGATGATTGCATGGTCTATTGAGGTAGCAAAAGCATCTGGGCTTTTTGAGCATATTATTGTGTCTACTGATGATGCTGAAATAGCAGATTTAGCAAAACAATGGGGTGCTGAAGTACCTTTTTTAAGGCCTGCAGAGTTGTCGGATGATTATGCAGGTACTACTGAAGTGATTGCACATGCGGCACGCTGGTCGATAGAGCAAGGCTGGAAAGTGTCTGCCATATGCTGCATCTATGCAACTGCACCTTTTGTAGAAATGGATGACCTTAAACAAGGGCTAAGCTTGCTTGAGTCTGGTAGTTGGGACTATACGTTTTCTGCAACAGATTTTGCCGCACCTATTTTCCGTGCATTTAGACAGTTGCCAGAAGGAGGGGTAGAAATGTTTTTCCCCGAACATTTTACTACGCGATCCCAAGACTTACCTCATACTTTGCATGATGCAGGGCAGTTTTACTGGGGAAGTCCACAAGCTTGGATGAATAGTAAACCAATTTTTGACCAACATTCTGCATCTGTTGTTATTCCGCGCTGGCGGGTGCAGGACATTGATAATTATGACGATTGGATACGGGCGGAACTTATCCATAATCAATTAATGAGTACAAGGTATGACAAACAAAACTAATTATAAAACACCTCAAGAAGAATTTTGGGCTAGTAGCTTTGGTACAGAATATATAGGAAGAAATGATAGCAAACAGCTTTTAGCTTCTAACTTAAATTTTTTCACAAAAGCCTTAAAGCAAGCAGGGAAAATATCGTCATGCCTAGAGTTTGGCGCAAATATAGGCATGAATCTCAAAGCGCTTAAATTGTTATACCCTGACATTGACCTAAAGGGTGTTGAGATTAATCCAGACGCAGCACAGATTTTGGGTGCTCTTATTGGCAATGATAATGTTTATCAAGGTTCAATTTTTGATTACGAACCAGCGCATGAAGTGGATGTTTCACTCATTAAAGGCGTTTTAATCCACATTAATCCAGATATGCTGCATAACGTGTATGAGAAACTTTATCAAGCTTCGAAAAAATATATATTGGTTTGTGAATACTACAATCCGTCACCAGTTGAAATCTCATATCGTGGACATGCAGATCGCTTATACAAGCGGGACTTTGCTGGTGAAATGTTAGATAAATATGCGGACTTGAATTTAATTGATTACGGTTTTTCTTACAAACGAGACCCAGCTTATCCGCAGGATGATATTACTTGGTTTTTGTTAGAAAAGAGGGTCTAGTATGCTGAAGTACTGTGTTCGTTGTGTAATGCCAAGTACTAAACCAGACCTTCATATTGATGAAGAGGGTGTTTGTAATGCTTGTCGCTCAATACAAAAACGTAAGGAAGTAGACTGGGATAAAAGAAAGATTGATTTACTAGAAGTATTAGAAAAATATCGGCGGCATGGAAGCAATTGGGATTGTATTGTGCCAGTAAGTGGCGGTAAAGACAGCACTTATCAAGTCATTCGTATGTTGCAGCTTGGGCTAAACCCGCTTTGTGTCACTTCACATACTTGCGATCTTGCAGATATTGGCAGAAGAAATATAGAAAACCTCAAACGTCTTGGTGTTGATCATGTTGAGTTTTCACCAAACCCCATTACAAGAGCAAAACTAAACCGTATAGGATTGACAGAAGTTGGTGACATTTCTTGGCCTGAGCACGTAGGAATATTTACTATTCCTGTACGAGCAGCAGTGCA
>JANOXZ010000416.1:0-7859 GCA_031418695.1 Synechococcales cyanobacterium VAR_35_metabat_10 | reverse complement strand
CGAAATTGCCGATTATATCGAACGATTGGGCAAACTCTATAATTACTGCCACGGAGTAGCCAGTCGTCAGTTAGCCCAAACAGAAATGGATACCCCCCAAATCAAGGATGTATCCACAACGCTGTTTATTCAAACTGTTCGGCACTTTGGTTTGTAAATGCCAGGGTCTTCGATCAGACTGCGCTGAACGTTGGCTTCGACTCCGCTCAGCCAACTGGTTGATGAGTTGGCTGAGCGGAGCCGTTCGCGTAGCGTCTGCCGCCGCAGAAGCCAACGACAACCGGAACTAGTTCCCTAACAACCCAAAGAATCCCGAGTATCTACCCCAGTCTTAGGGTTCACTCCATCTGCCTGTTTACAAAGTTGTAATACTTGCTCCTTGCCCAACAAAGCCCCAGTAAAATCAGCGCCCTTAATATTCACATTCTTAAACCTCGATCGCAGCATAATACTGTCTACCAAAATGGCATCACTCAAATCGGTACCATTGAACTTCACCTGATCAATCAGCGCCTGGGTAAGATTTGCACCATGCAAATTGGTATTTACCAGCGAAGAAGTACTCAAGACCACCCCAATCATGTCGGCACCCGAAAAATTTGTGCTTTCGAGGTTGGCATTAGAAAACTCCGCTTTTTGCAGCTTCTGACCCGAAAAATCTTTCCGTGCTAGCTCCGCGTTGCTAAAAGATAACGGTGGTGCAGGTACCGCAAAAGCAGCACTGGGTAGCAGCCACAGGCAACAGGCTAAGACCAAGGAAAGAATTTTAAACATACAATATAAAGTTTTATAAATATTACTCCTGCTATTGTATGGCAATTTTCCCCTGAGCAATAAAAATCATATTAATTCAACGTACAAGCATTTTAAAAATCATGACAACGCCATTAGGAGCAAAACTTTTCCGCCATTTTTGGCCAAACCTACATAATGAGTCTGGGTCTCGGTCAGTCCACCATACTTTTGAGAATATTACTGGCCAAGCGGGTAAATCGATCGAAGGTTTCTTCCACAGGGCTATCTAACAGATCGGTTGCCTGTAATGCTGCTAGTCGATCGGGCTGGAGCACTTTGTCTGTGATCACCTGGTTGCTATCATCCATCTGTTATCTACCCGATTGATATTCGACTGAATTGATTACTTCGCCTGTGCAATTGCTGTCTACTTGCCATCAGGAGGACTGTTTTTATTAATCTGTTGAAACAGTACTAGTCCCACTAAAAGACAGGCCGTGCCACTCAGGCTCAGAATAATTTTCATGGTGCCAGTAGCAGGCCCTTCGGCTTTCATAAAAAAACCGTATCCAGAAGCCATCATTCCATACATCAGCAAGGGGCCCGCAAGCTTTTTCTTTTGATTTTGGTTCATGGCAAAAATTCACTAAATCTAAGATCAACTTTATCATTGTCGGTTACAGCCATACTGATTTGGCGAATTCCTTGTAATAACTTGTCCTCAACTTTGATCGGCTCCATACGTTTAGAAGCTAGTGTATAAGTTCTAAACCCCCGCATCTACTTGGTTCATGTAAGGGGGCAAAAGAATTTAAGAGTTTCTCAATGCCTCTCCCACCAATAAAAATATAGGAGACACATTATGTCTAACATCAAAATCTTAAACTAACCCAAAATAGCAACTGTGCCTCATAGATGAAATTAATGAGCATCTTTGATCGTCTAATCCTATTTTATTTTCGATATAAAGGCACTTTTAATAGTTATGGGCATGATTAACTTATCAACCATGCCCACCATGGATTTACTGCTAATAGATGCAGTACTGGAAGGAATGAAATTTGATTTTTTCATTTCTACTAATTAGTAGGTGGTGGCCCTTGTTTTCGTTCTGTGGCAGCAGTATCAATTCTGCATTCCCACTTGCTAAAAACAGTCTTGATGCAGGTTCCCAATGCTTCTGGTATCTGGTAAGTAATGCAATTTTGTCCTGCTTTGTGATTAATCAACCCTGTTTTAGGGATGATATTGTAACAGTCATAAGAAACCACATTTCCACTGATTTCATAGGCAGGTTTTGATGTATCTACTTTTTGTCCAAAATACCGAATGTCTAGGTAATCTGGTACACGAGATTTTATGATTCTAACATCACGAATATCAACAAATTGTACCGAATAATTATTTTTCTTTTTCTCTCCATTGCAAGCGGCATAAAGTGTTGCTTGTGCCGCAGTAATAGCACCTCTGGTTGGCTCTACTTGTGGAGGACAATTTCGGCGGGGGACACGGCTGGTTCCGAAGTTGAAGTTGCTGGGTTGGGCATGGAGGATGGCAGGAGTTAAAAATGTTAGGAATGTACTGCCAACGATTCCGATAGTAAGCCTTGCGTTCATATTATGTTTTTGTTGATGAGGTTGAATTAAGATTTGCTTTGGGCAAGGTCGATCGATTAATGCACAATACTTCAATTACACCAGAAAAGATTACTCCAATTCAAGTCAGTACCTGTTTTCCAGATAATATACATAGCCAAAAGCGAGGGTCTGATAGCCATAAGCACCAGACCCATATTAAACTAAACCAATTCACACAGTGTCTTGGACAGATTAGTAGTGATTGCCAACTCGGCGGTGATGCACAGCAGTCAGACCCACATCCTTAGCTACTCGACCATCAGCTACTGTGGCATAAACAATGTGATGATCATTGCAAGCTAAGCGACTGACCACTTCACATTCTAAATAAGCCAAAGCATCAGTGAGGATCGGAGTTCCATTAGAAGCCTCCTGAGTTTTGACACCGGCAAACCGATCGGCTCCCGGCGCAAATCTTTTCAAGAAATGGCGCATCAGCAACTGATAGTTACCTTCTTCCAAGATATTTAAAATAAACTTGTCACCCACCTGCATTAACGAATCGATCGCCCGATCGTTAGCCACCGCAATCGACACACCCAATGGCTCAAAGCTAGCCTGAGTCACCCAAGAAGCCAACATCGCACTACTCGAATCACCTTTCTTAGCGGTGATAATATATAAGCCACCACTGATCCGCCCCAAAGCCTTATCTAGATCAGAATCCAGCGACTTCATTTGCTTGATCGCCTGATCCTTCGTCAGCAACTGCCCTAAGTCAGTCCCAGCCTCCTCGCACTGCTGATACACCGCCTCACTGGGCACATCCAAAACCCGAATTGGCGGAAAAGCAACTACTGCCCCAATTTCTCGGAACCTAGTCAAAATCGGATCCACCGGCTCATCGTCACCGCCGTAAGATTCCAATAATCCCACCGCTTGCTTACCAGTAATTGCCGCTAACACTGTACCGATCGCCGCCGTAGCAGTCCCCGCCGTCGCAGGTGGCATCGCAATTACAATTCCAGTACTGCGTCCCACTAGCTCTTGCACTTCCTGTGGATCTGAGGCATTGAGATCCATCATCTCCACAGCTACACTGGTTTTAGTAATACCTCGGGCGATCGATTGAGTCAGCCGATCGCTATAGCCATAATCTGACACATAAAACACCGCCACTGTCGTCTCGGCCTTAGCCTTCACCTGACTCCATTGGCGATAGCGCTCCACCAACTCCGAGGTGTTGTACTTCAACATGGGGCCATGGCCAGTGCCGATAATCTTGACTTCTGGTAACTCGCCCATCCGTTTCAGAGCCGAAAGCACCGATCGAGCATTTGGAGCCATCAAACACTCATAGTAAAACCGATAATCTGGAGAGATCCGCTCTAAATCTTCATCAAAATCGGCATCAGAGCAATAGTGCAAACCAAAAGCATCGCAGGTATATAAAATCTGAGTGCCGTGGTCGTAAGTAAAAATGGTATCTGGCCAATGTAAATTCGGAGCCATCACAAACTCTAGTTCATGCCCCTGACCCAGATCGATCTTGTCGCCGTTTTTGATGATTTGAGTAGTGAACTCCTGATGAACAAAGTTCTTGAGGAATTCGATCGCCACCTTAGATCCCACCACGGTTGCCTGGGGAGCCAAGGCCAATATATCTTTCACTAAGCCACTATGGTCAGGTTCGGTGTGGCTGATGACTAAGTAGTCAATTTTGCTAGGGTCAATTTGTCCCCGCAGGGCATCTAAGTAAAGCTGCCGGAATTTTTCGTGGGAGGTATCTACCAAGGCCAGCTTGTCGCCTTGAATAATGTAGGAATTGTAGGTGGTGCCGTTTTGCAAACCAAATTCAATATCAAATCGATCGCGTTCCCAATCTAGCGATCGAATGGTGGTGGTATTGGTGCCAACTGGTGCTGTTTGGATGGTGAGCCGCTTGGTAACTGTTGCTGTTGCTGAAACCATTGGTATTCCCCCGCATCGTGAACGTATGAGTATTTGTTCCTATTGTGACACGATCGCGAGGCATAGGTCAGGGTCAGGGCAAATTTTCTTGCTAAAATAATCTTGCCAATCGGCACCAACCTGCGCTAATATGTTAAATCTATGGCGAGTGTCGCCAAGTGGTTAAGGCAGCGGCTTGTGGTGCCGCCATTCGCGGGTTCGACCCCCGTCATTCGCCCTCATAGATCAAAAGGGACAGAGATTAATCTTTGTCCCTTTTGTTTTGTTCAATCTTCCATTCGCAGGGTGGGCAGTGCCCACCATACAAGACATATTATTTGGGATAAGCTAGTGATAAACAGAAAATCCGGATTCGATCGCATTCTGCCCATCTACCACGTTGTTATACATCCCACTAGAAATAAAGCTGTGGGGAAATGGTAAATCGAAATGACTGGCTTTGTTTAGTCGATCGATCTGTTCGGCACTTAGCGTAAAATCCAAAGCACCGATATTATCTTTTAAATGCTCGACCTTGCGTGCGCCAATAATCGGAATGGGTCTACCGGGTTGTTGCACCAACCAATTTAGCGAAACTTGGCTAGCCGATCGACCGACTTCAGAAGAGATCTCTTTCACTACATCTACAATTGCTAAACTACGCTCATTTAACTGACCCATTGCTTTGATGTTGCCTTTGCGCGTTGAGCCATCTTTTTCTCTGTCGCTATCCTGCAAATCTTCCCGACTATATTTACCAGAAAGTGCCCCACCAGCTAACGGCGACCAAGCAGTCGTGGTAATGCCATTGTGCCAAGCCATCGGCAGTAATTCAGCTTCAGAGGTGCGTTCCACCAAACTATATTCCAATTGAATCGCTGAAACTTTTGTCCAGCCACGCAGCTTAGCGATCGCCTGTCCCTCGGAAACCACCCAAGCTGGAGTATCAGACAACCCAATACTCAGAATTTTACCTTGTTGCACCATGTCATCCATTGCCCGCATCACTTCTTCGATCGAATTGCGGTAATCCCAGGCATGAAGCCAATAGAGATCAATGTAGTTAGTATTCAAACGTTTGAGGCTAGCTTCGATGCCACTCACTAAAGCTTTGCGATGATTGCCGCCAGCGTTGGGATTGGTCGGATCAGTATTCAATGAATATTTGGTAGCTATCACAAATTGATCGCGACGATTTTGCAATATTTGCCCCAGATAGCTCTCGCTGGAACCATTGGTATAAATATTGGCTGTATCAATAAAATTGCCACCTCGATCGGCATACAGATCCAATATTTGCCGACTTTCGGCTAAATCTGAACCAAAGCCCCACTCGGTGCCAAAGGTCATAGTACCTAAACAAATCGGCGAAACCCGGATGCCGGAATTGCCCAGTAGGCGGTATTGATTAAGTTGAGTAATTGGCTGGCTCATAAAACCTCGGGGTGATTGATGACTTGCGTACCATCCTAGCAAGCCTTAGTTTATAATTCAAATCAATAGTTCAAATATAGTTTATTTGTCAAATGGATTTACGATCCTTCGACCTCAATTTGTTGGTGGTGCTCCATACCCTCATTGCCGAACAGAGCGTTTCTCGCACTGCCCCATGTGTTGGCCGTACCAGCAGCAGTGGCTGCGGCCGATGGAATTGTAACTATTGCCACACGAATTGCTCAACGGTTTGCTGGCGATTATGGCTTACAGGTTTTGGTGCCACCGATCCCCGTAGAAGGTTTTCAGGTAGCAATATCTGAATGATTGTAGAGCGTAGCAACTGAATATCAAGTTTTTTGGGCTGGAAAAAAGTCGTTAATATTGAGTGAGATCTCTGGAAAATGAGGTAGGTTAATTGATCTCGGAGGCATTAATATCTGGATATTTGTATAGATACCACCTTCAGGTTGACTATGGATTTCTAAGCGATCAGTAACTAAGTTCACGATCCAATGTTCCTGAATGCCCGCTGTGGCGTAGAGGGGTGCTTTGACTTCTTGATCGAACTTCAGAGTAGAATCCGCAACTTCGATTACATAATTCTACTCTAATTATAGATACCATACTTCAATGCCCAAGGTCATTTCAGAAAATCTCACAAGTCATATTCTACCATTTAATTGGGATGTGCATCAGGTTTGGAGCCTGGAAGCAACAGTTCAGCAAGTTCCTTTTGCTCAATTTGTCTACTTATTGCAACTACCACTATGGTCTTCGGTACCCCATCAAGGAATGCTATTTGATACCCGATCGATCGATGTCATTAATAACCCTAACTATTCTATTTATCAAACCCAACGTTTAGAACAATCTGATGTAAAATATCCGATCAATGTTCTCATCATGCAAGATCAGCAATTTATTCTAGATGGAGTGCATCGCATTGCCAAGCATTTTATCCTTAATAGTTCCACCATTCCGGCTAGATTCCATGATGAAAGCGTTATCTCGGTAATATATAATGAAAACATCGTGGCAATGCAATCTAAGGGAAACAACCAATGACTTACCTCAAGATTAAAGACGAAACAATGTTGATGACGGTGAGTACCTCTTCACCGACGACTTTGCACAAAATGAGCCAAGATCAATTTTATGAGTTTTGCTGTCTCAACCCAGATTTACGCATCGAGCGAACAGCCCAAGGAGAAGTAATTGTGATGCCGCCAACTTTTGCTGATACTGGGAACCGCAATTTCAAAATTGCTCAACAATTAGCTAACTGGTCAGATCAAGATGGTACTGGAGAAGGCTTCGATTCCAGCGCCGGATTCACTTTACCCAATGGCGCAACCCGTTCTCCTGATGCTGCTTGGATGAAGCTCGATCGATGGAATGCTTTAACAGACCAACAAAAAGCTTCTTTTGCCTCGATCTGTCCTGATTTTGTGATTGAACTAAGATCTGCTAGCGATACGCTCAAAGGCTTGAAAGAAAAGATGCAGGAATATATCGAAAATGGGGTGAGGTTGGGGTTATTGATCGACAGGAAAAATCTCACCGTATACTCTTATCGTGCCGATGGCTCTGTAACCGTTCTCAACAATCCAATAATGGTTGATTGCAGCCCAGAACTCCCTGGATTTGTTCTACAAATGGCCAGAATCTGGTAATCACGACAGTTTTAAATTCGAGATCTCATAGTTATTGTCTCGCAGATTCTGGTCGATCAATTATGCTATCAATTAAGCCATACTCCAAAGCATCTTCTGCAGACATAAAGAAATCAATATCTGCATCGGCCTGAATTTTTGCAGGTGTTTGGCCAGTATGCTTAGCAAACAAGCCACAAATAATATCTGAAATTCTTTTAACTTCTTGGGATTGAATTGCCGGATCTATGAATGAATTAGAGTCGCTTGTAATTTTAACAAGTGCAATTTGTGTATTCGGAGTGCTGAACCGTTTACCCTTAGATCCTGCTGCCAATAATAAAGCACTTATCCCAGAAGCATTTCCTATTGGACTTTGGACAAAATCCAGGCTGAAAAGGGATGAACACGATGTAAAAAAAAGGATAATGACGGTTCGGACAAAAGACCCGCCATCATTCCCAACACTATTATGCCAATACTTTGCACCGAGCATGAACTCAAAAGT
>JANOXZ010000415.1:0-5007 GCA_031418695.1 Synechococcales cyanobacterium VAR_35_metabat_10 | reverse complement strand
CACTGCCCACCAGCTAGGTTATAGGCGATATCTGACGTTATCAAGAATCCATTGGTTACAAAAATATCTTAATTACAAAGTTCGGGGTATCCCTTAAATCAAAATCCCTCTTAAGTCTGAAATACTTACTGAGCAAGCATTCTGTTAGCTAGATCGAGCATTAGCTTAGGGGTAAACTCTGAGGCTACTTTGAGAGGTATGAAAACAAACACTACTCCATCGGAGCGATAACATGTCTTTCTCTGAATCCTCTAAAGCCCCCAGTAACGATCGAATTAATCAAGAGCTAGCCGAAGACCCACATTTACTGCGGCAGTCTGTCCAAGCTTGCTTTAGCCATATCACTGGTCGTCAACAAGGCCAAGTACGTCTATTTACCACCAAGACAACCAATCTCTTCCAGATATTTTTGGATGCACTGCCTGCTCGTTTCCGTCAGAACCATACCTGCAATAACTGCCGCAGATTCGTAGAACAATACGGTGGCTTGGTGACGATCGATGCACAGGGCAAGACCCTACCAGTGATGTGGAATTATGCAGATGTCCCCGAAATTTATCGGTCAGCCATCAGTAAATTGTCATCAGTCGTGGCGAATGCACAAGTAAACAACGTGTTTATGACCGATCGACAAGTTTGGGGCGTTCCAGTAAATGACCAATGGGAGCATTTTTCGGTAAGTCCTCATGCTGATTGTTTATGTCATGCTGGCACGATCGAATCGATCGACCAAATCGTCGCTCAAAAACAGCAAGACTATCAAATGCTGTTGCGGGGGTTGGCCAGTTTTTCCCTGGAAGTGACGCAACAAGCCTATACGCTGTTATCTAACAAAACTCTCTATCGATCGGAGGCTTGCCTAGGTGTTGCCAAGTGGTTTCTAGAACTTCAGCAACAACGAAAAGCAACTAACAGCAGTCGCCTGCGCGATAACTTGACTTGGTTGGCCGTAGCTAATGCCCCTCCTGGCTTTTGCCATATCCGCAGCGGCATGATCGGGACATTGCTCACCGATATCCAAGATGGTTTGAGCTTTCAACAAGTTGCTGATAGGTTTAACGCCAAAATGCACCCGCTGCAATATCTGCGCCCCACAGCGGCACCAACTGCTGGCAACATTGCCCAAGCCGAAAAAATCATTGAGCAACTACAAACTGCTGGTGCTTTAGAGCGGCGCTTTGCCAAGTTGGAAGATTTGCAAGCTTTGTGGAAACCTCAGTCCAACACGCCCAAAACCGCAACCAAAGGTATTTTTGGCCATTTGAAGACTGCCACCACCAAAACCCCAAAACAGATCGAGATTCCCCCGATCGTCATGACTTGGGAAAAGTTTTCTCGGACTATTTTGTCTACGGCTAAAGCGATCGAGTACTTTGTACCCGCCAACAACCAGTCGTACATGGCCTTGGTGACAGCTCAAAATCCAGCGGCTCCACCAATCATTCAATGGGATACCATCGAATGTAGAAATTCCGTAACTTGGTATTTCTACACAAATGGCTCAGCGCCTAACGACTGGAATTTGTCATCTGGTAACTATTGCCCGGTGACGGCGATCGTGCTTCAGCCTTCTCTGTGGAACAATCCTGAAAACTTTGCTCACAAGGGCGAAAAGGCATTTTTTATTCTGCACAATGCCAAGGATAAAAAATATAGCAAGGGTGCTGGATTTTTTCCAGAGTCGTTAAAAAGTGAATATCATGCCATTCGATCGACAATGGAAGCATACGCCAAAAATGCGGTGCTGAGCGGCAAGGATGACGCAACAGGCTGTGGAATTGGCTTGCAAAAAGACAGTAGTTCTTGGGATTCGATCCTTTTGCGGGTAACTTCGCAAGATGGGATGCAGGTTAGGTATCAGCTCGATCGATGGGATTGATGCAATGAAGCATCTCATTAAAAAAAGACTGGCCGATCGGCCAGTCTTTTATGCTAAGAAATTAAAGTTTTATATGATGAAGTTGGTGGCTGTTAGGCTATTTACTGTCGAGCCAGCGAGACTAGCAATTTGGACAGAAGAGCCAGCACCGTTGCCATCAGCATCGAAATATAATGTCTTGCTGGAACTGTCAAAAATGAACAAATTATTAGCAGAGCCAATACCAGTTCTACGTCCAGCACCAGAAGAGACTGTAAAAATAGTATTTATAATACCAAAATCCCGAACATTCAGCCTATCACCAGTTGTAAAGTCAGCAATGGTGTCAAGCCCACCACCAGTTTTAAGCAGAACGAAGGTATCAGTACCTGCACCACCACGAAGGGTATTATTGGCGCTGTTACCAGTGATGATATTTGCTAAACCATTACCGGTACCATTAATTACGGCTGTTCCTATCAGAGTCAGATTCTCAACGTTGGCAGCTAAAGTGAATGTATTCGAGGAAATCACTGTGTCTGTTCCAGCACCCATTGCTTCAACTACTAAATCACCAGCAGTAACATAGTAGGTATCATTGCCAGCTAAACCAATTAATCTGTTAACTGCACTGTTGCCAGTAATGATGTTGTTTAAGGCGTTACCAGTACCATTAATTACAGATGTTCCTGTCAGGGTCAAATTCTCAACGTTGGCAGCTAGAGCTGTAATCGCAACTGAGGAATTGATAGTATCAATACCATCATTTGCAATCTCAGTTACCACATCACCTGCATTATCAATAAAGTACAGGTCATCTCCTGCACCACCAATGAGCGAGTCGTTTCCAATTCCCCCATCTAGTGTGTCATTACCTGCACCACCATTGATAGTTTGGGCATCTGCTCCATAACCAACAATGTAATTGTTACCTGAACTACCAGTACCAGTAATGGCACCAACCAGATACATATTTTCGATGTTGGCTGACAAGGTGTAATTAACTGCTGTCCAGACAGTGTCATTACCTTCAACAGCACCAGCATTCTCAACAATCACAGTAGCCGAGTTGTAAATACCATAGACATCGTCACCAGAGCCACCGGCAAATGTATCGATACTTGTAGTATCGCCACTACCATCTAATACATCATTACCTGCACCACCAGAGAGAGAATCAGCACCTGCTCCACCATTTAAGATGTTGTTGCTGCTGTTTCCAACAATGTTGTTGTTTAGAGCGTTACCAGTAACATTAATTGCTGCTGTACCTGTCAAGTTAATGTTCTCGACATTAGCAGCAAGAGCAGTAATTGTGACCGAGGAATTGATGGTATCAATGCCATCATTCATAATCTCAACCACCACATCACCAGCATCATCAATAAAGTACAGGTCATCTCCTGCACCACCAATGAGCAAGTCGATGCCAATTCCTCCATCTAACGTATCGTTACCAAGTCCCCCATTGAGCGTGTCATTACCTGCTCCACCATTAATAGTTTGGGCATCTGCTCCATAACCAACGATGTAATTGTCACCTGAATTGCCAGTACCAGTAATGGCACCAACCAGATACATGCTTTCGATGTTGGCTGACAAGGTGTAATTAACTGCTGTCCAGACAGTGTCATTACCTTCAACAGCACCAGCATTCTCAACAATCACAGTAGCCGAGTTATAAATACCATAGACATCATCACCAGAGCCACCGGTAAATGTATCGATACTTGTAGTATCTCCACTGCCATCTAATACATCATTGCCTGCTCCACCAGAGAGAGAGTCAGCACCTGCACCACCATTTAGGATATTGTTGCTGCTGTTACCAGTAATGATATTGTTTAAGGCGTTACCAGTACCATTAATTGCTACTGTACCTGTCAAATTAAGGTTCTCGACGTTAGCAGCGAGGGCAACGGTAGCTGACGAGTTCACCGTATCTATGCCTTCATTAAGTAGTTCAATTACCAAATCATTGGCACTATCCACAATATACACATCGTTACCCAAGCCACCAATCAGCTTTTCATCAGCATTGAGTCCGCCCAGTGTATCGCTCCCAGCAGTACCATAAGTGGTGATGTAGCCATCACTATTTAAGTCTTGCCTGAACGAAGCTTCGTAGGTTGTGACATCTGGAATCGAAACACTATTGCTAGTATTAGTGCTGTAGGAGTATTCGCCAGTACTGGAGTTCTTCCAGATGGCTCCTACTACACCAGCAGCATTCTTTTCAGCCCCAATAATTGTCCAGCCAGAGCGGCTAGTTGGACTAGCATTTACTCCGGCATATTTGATGTTGGTCAGCACATTTGTTAACGGATCAACTGCCATATATAAGCTGTTGAAAAGAACCAGGGAAGTATTTCCTACAGTTTCAATAAAGCTGGCGATCGTCAGGTTTTTGCTAGCATTAGTAGCTAATCCATGATTATCCGCTACTTGGTAAGAAATTTTAGCTATGCCATTAAAACCAGTAGTTGGAGTGAAGACATAGTTGATGCCATCAGTAGCAAGGGCAACAGAACCGTTAGTAGCAGTTAATCCTGTAACAGAGAAGGTATCACCCACATCTGCATCGGTATAACCTTGTAATAAGGTGCTGATATTGATTGTGTATGGGGTGTTGGTGTTACCAATTCCCAATAGACCTGCTACGCCAGTCAAAGCTGGGGCATCGTTGATATTCATCACCGTATTTTCGGCAGTGTAGGCCGAGAGTGTTGTCGGATCGATGAATACATGAGGTCTGTTGCCAGCAGTAGAGATGGCTTCAAAATCGTAGCCGAAGACTAACTTATCAATCCCAATTAACAAATCACCGGCAGATGTGGTTTCAGCACCTGTACTATCTATAACTCTTAAGGCGTATGGAGTATTAGCAGTACCACTAACACCATTGATATCTAGAGTAATAATTGTGAAGTTGCTACGAACACCTGCATAAGTGGCAGTATCGTTGGAACCTACCGCTCCACCATCTTTACCAAATTCAAAGTCTTTGTAATTGGACTTTGGACAAAATCCAGGCTGAAAAGGGATGAACACGATGTAAAAAAAAGGATAATGACGGTTCGGACAAAAGACCCGCCATCATTCCCAACACTATTATGCCAATACTTTGCACCGAGCATGAACTCAAAAGT
>JANOXZ010000414.1:0-13916 GCA_031418695.1 Synechococcales cyanobacterium VAR_35_metabat_10 | reverse complement strand
GATCGCTGAGGTTATAAGCAAAGAAACCACTGTGATGCTGGAATCACCTGAGACTTAGAATTTTTTGTAGAATTTTTTGTAGAATTTTTTGTAGGGTGGGCACTGCCCACGATATAGGTTTCAGCTTTCTCTAGTATTTTGAACAACTTCATAAAGTTACTGAATCACGGGAGTCCTGATTTTTGGAATCCTTGTGGTGGGCAGTGCCCACCCTACAATTGGTTCTATTGGGGATAGAAATATTTATATGCACTGTAGGGCATCGTGACAACACCAGCTCACTATATAATTGGTTTTATTGGGGATGGAAATATTTATAGGCGCTGTAGGCCATGGTTACAACACCAGTGATGATCGCCTCTTCATTGATTTCAAACAACGGGTGATGCAAAGGGTAATTATGTTTATCTGGATAACCCACCCCCAACCGAAACATACTTCCCGGCACCTGATCCAAATACACCGCAAAATCTTCTGCCCCCAAAGATGGCTCTGGTAAGATCTGGACTTTTTCGTTCCCCCAAGCCTCCCGCGCGGCTGTCTCCATAATCTGGGTCAAATACAAATCATTCTGTACCGCTGGCACTCCGTGCTTATAGTCCACTACCGCCTTCGCTCCATAGGTGGTACAGACTCCATTAACAATGCCATTGATCCATTCGGGCAGCATTGCCCGCGTCTCGGGATGCAAAGAGCGCACCGTGCCCTGCATCGTCACTCGATCGGCAATAATATTGTGCGCCCTGCCCCCTTCGATTTTGCCAATGGTCAACACCACCGGACGTAGACAGTTTTGGGTGCGACTAATGGCTTGCTGCAAAGCATTCACTACCTGCGCCGCCACCCAAATCGCATCGATCGCCTCATGGGGTCTGGCTCCATGACCAGCCTCACCCTGAATAATAATTTCCAAATCATCCGCTGCCGCCGTCAAGGCACCGTAGCGAATCCCGATCGAGCCACCCATAATACTGGGAAATACATGGACTCCCAATAAATGATCAATACCAGTCAAAGCCCCATCATTCATCATCCAGCGGGCACCTTGAGCAATTTCTTCCGCTGGCTGAAACAAAAACTTCACTTTTCCAGGCAGAGATCCTGGTAGCTGAGACAGCACCATCGCCGTTCCCAAGCCTAAAGTGGTATGCAGATCATGACCGCAGGCGTGCATCACCCCGGGTTGGTGTGATGCAAAAGATAGTTTGGTGCGCTCTTCGATTGGCAGCGCATCCATATCGGTACGAATTCCCAAACATTTGGCTCCTGATGTCTCCCCCGTGACCAACAACTCCCCGATCACCCCGGTTTTGCCAACTTCTTCCGTCACCTTCAAACCCAAAGAGTTTAAGGCTCCAGCAACATAGGCTGCCGTCTGGTATTCTTGGCCACTCAACTCTGGGTGAGTATGTAGGTGGCGACGAATTTCAATGAGGCGGGGAGCAAGCTGGTGGACGATCAATTTAATTTCGGCGAGCATGATCGAGAGCTAAATAAAGAGTCTATGAATTTGCCAGTTTATCTTGATCGCATCATTTTTGCTGAGCCGAGACCTGAGATTGGTAGATCTCCCACATTTGGCGATAGGCATTCTCCATTTCTAGGGTAAAACTGCGAGCATTCCACAAAGGCGAAGTTTTCCGAGAGTGCAATAGTTTTCCCATCACCTGTTGACGTAGCTCTAAATCAGTTCCTAACCTTACGCCCCAATCCACATATTCCGCATCGGTATGAGCGATGCCTTCTGTCACACCCACATTTTGCATGAAGGCGTAGCTATTACGTGCCACAAATGCCTGACCAACTTTAGTGACCATCGGCACACCCATCCACAAAGTTTCTAATGTGGTGGTCGCACCGTTGTAAGGAAAGGTATCTAACACCACATCAGCCAACTGCAAGTTAGCCCGGTGAGTCATTTCATCAGGATCAGGTTGAATAAAACGTAGTTGTTTGATCGAAATCCCCACTTCATCAGCCAGCTCTTGATAAATTTTCATCAATGATTCTGGATTAGCTCGCATTTTTACCAATAGGTAGCTATTAGGTACTTGTTTAATAATTTGCATCTGTAAACGCAGGATATCGGGGTGGTGCTTATAGCTTTTTTGAGCACAGAGGTAGACAATTGCATCTTCGGGTATTTGGTAATCGGAGCGCCGCTTGGTAGGAACTTGGATTTCAAAACCATCGATCGCTAAATAAGTTTGGGGTAACCGCCAAATTTTGGTGCGGTAATATGCTTCAGCATCTGTCGGTAATACGTATGGGTCGGCAATAAAATAGTCAATTCCTGGACAGCCAGAGGTATCCCATCCTAGCCAGGTGACGGTAACTGGAGCTGGCTTATGGCACATAACTTCATAAGTAGTAGATAGAGACAAACTATCCATATCAATTAAAATATCAATCTCATCACGCCTAATTAAATCGGCAATTTCAAAAGATTTGCCGTCTAAATAATGAGCTACATCTACTTTGTCTCTGAAAAACTTACGGTTGAAATTCTGATTATCTTTTTGACCAACATGATAAATAAATATCTCAAAATTTGATTGATCGTGGTAATTAAACAGCCATCGACTGAGCCAGCCTACCGAATGGTTCCCCAACGTACTGGCAATGTAGCCAATTCTTAAAGCTTTGGTTTTAGGTGGTGATTGATAATGATCGTTACGATTCGAAGATCTCTGAGCTGAGTTGACCAATTTGGAACATATATCACCTATTCCATCACGTAAATGATGCAATAACTGTGGCTCATCATGCACATAGTTTAAAAAGTAAGAAGAATTGAGAATAGTAGCAACATCATTGGTGATAATATTTTCCTTGGCTAAAAATGTCTGAATTAACTGTTGGTGCTGCTTAGCCATTGCTGGAATTCTTTGCCATTCACCGGCTTCCATTAGTGCCGTCAACAAGCGATGGCTACCACAGATCTGTTGAGCGTCGCCTAGCTGGCGGCCTTCTTGGTAACACTGCTCACCAATTGACACAATTTTGTTGTGATCATTCTCTTGAATGGTGCTTTCGGCGAGGTCACATAAAACGGTAAAACGAAAATTGCCAGGGGCATAAGCTAAGCAGACTTCTAATACCTGTGTCCGCAGGTGAACTAAGCCAAGATTCTTCCCGATAAAGTAGGTATGGGGAGCTATTTCATAGATAAATCTCTGGGTATCGGTGGTTTTATCTGCGACTAACTTAATAAAATCTAGATAGGCGGTAGCATATTCTTCTTCTAGTCGTTTTGTGATGCCAGTGATGAATATATAGAGAAGATCTATGTCGATATCTGAGGCTTGCTCAAACAGTTCGATAAAGCTACGGTCTGCCAATGCTGCTAGGCCAAACTCATTGAGCTGCATAGATATGTTAACTAACCGCAGTAAGCCATTGACGTTTTCGGGTGCTACTGTTTGTAAGCATTTAGCGATCGCGTAAGCTTCTGATACCTTGCCCTCTATGATCTGGTCATCAACTGCTTTCAATAAGTAATCAGTTAAGCTCTGGCTCAGTTGCTTTTCATTCATTGCTGCATTGGTATCAGCCAAAAACTCATTATCGAAGAAGGGCGTAAGCCAAATAGCCTGAGCCTCTTCTTCTTGACCAGCTAACACTTGATCGACACCAGCCTGCCAGCAATCATTGAGCAAAGTATGTTCTAAAGTTACTGACATAAGCACCCTGGTAAATAAATAATTAATTAAGCAGCTTAGATAGCCCGCTCACACGTTTGCGGTTATCGTACCCCTCTGAAGATATTGATCAATACCGAGAAAATACTGATCTAGTCGATCGATGTTGGTTTGTCCTCCGTAAATACACGCCTATTTATAATAAAAGGTACTCATTCTCTATATATAGTTGATGCAAAGAGAACAACTTAAATAAACAAAAAAAGCCTTGCGCTGCAAGCATCTCAACTAAAAGGAACAAGAAACTTCTAAATTTTCCTGATTGGGTGATGGGTAAATGGAATACATGGGTAAGTTAAATTCATCAAACAACCCCCCTTCGGAGAAATCAAAATGAGACCTGAATTACAAGCTAAACTTCTGCAACACCTGAACAAAAAGAAAGCTGATGGCGGCTTCACCTTGGTAGAATTGCTGGTTGTAGTTATCATTATCGGTATTTTGGCTGCGATTGCTCTACCTAGCTATTTAAACCTGACTGCTTCTTCTAAGCAAGCTGAACCAAGAACTTTCATGGCTTCAATTAACCAAGCACAGTTGGCTCGTGTTAACAAAGACAGTGACACTGGTTACGCTACTATCATGGATGACTTAGGCCTTGGCATTGTAAAGAGTCAGACTGCCTCTTCTTCCAGCAGTGTTTACCTGTACGAAATAGCAACTAGCGGCACAACTTCTCTTACTGATGCAAGCACCTTGAAGGATCTAAAGTTGAAAAACTATTCTGCAGGTATCAATACTTTCCAGAATGCTTCTAATCTGCAAGTAAATACGATGGTTGTCTGTGAGGCTAAAGTGGTTCCTACAGCAATAACAACTAAAATGAGTGATGTTGCAGCAAATGCTATTGCTCCTTTAGCTTGCGGCAGCAACTCCACCGCAGTATCTGTAGCTGGTAAATAGACTAACATTTATATTGCTCAGTAATTAGATGTAGTTGCGAAATTGAGATTGAGATTATTCTCAGTCTCAATTTCGATATGGTGATCTAATTGTAGTTAAGTTATTTTGAGGCTGTATTTAGTATCATAGGATGAATACAAGTGTTTCGATTGATCTGTACCAGCTAAAATATTTTCTCCCAGTAGCTATCGAAATTACAATTGTAATGACGGATAAACCTTGGATTCGGGTAAAATAATCTTACCCTACCCTATGAAAGAAAAAAATATGAACAGAAGACCTTCTAGCAAACGAATTCAGCCAGACTTCATCAATTCCGTGGAAGGTTTCACCCTCGTAGAATTGTTAGTTGTAGTTATTATCATTGGCATCCTTGCTGCAATTAGCTTGCCTTCGTATTTAAGTTTGACTGCTAGTGCAAAACAAAGTGAAGCCAGACAAACTATGGCATCTATTTTAAGAGCCCAAAATCTTTGGATAGATAGAAATAGCTCACTAGATTATCCAACCAGCTTGGATCAATTAGCATTAGGAGTGGTTAAAGGCTCTACTTTAGAGGATAAAACATCTAGTAGTGTATATGAGTACAAAATAGGTAATGGCACTGACAGTATGTCATCCGAGGCAAATCCTAAATTCTTCACTCTCAAAGCCTATGCTGGAGGTATTCGGAGCTTTTCTAACAGCTCTAATCTTGTTACTTGGTACAGTGCTGTTTGTGAGTCTGATAGCGCAGGTGTAACTCCAGTAGCATTAGTTGTAAGTGGAAGTGGTGCTACCTCTACATTAGACTGTGCTGCAAATTTTCACCGAATTACTGTCAGTGGTAAATAATACTTTTGTACATTGATTTCCCAATTAACGACTATATCTACCGCTAAAATAAGTGCTATTACTACTTTTTCAATAAAAAAGAGGGATCGATATCCCTCTTTTTCGATTTCCCCGTGTTTTTTAGAATCTTTTAGTACCGACCTGGATCGTTTCTGGTGCTGTGATGATAGCGACGAAATCTGATGCGGCGGCGTTCTCTTCTATATTCATTGTACTCATAAGGATCTACACTTTGCCGTCGGTCATTATGCTGAGTCTGGGCTGTTTCTGTTGGCTCGGGTACACGTTCTACTCGATAGCGCAGTGGCTCTGGAATCGGCGAAAGTTTAATAGTTTCTGGTTGTGGTTGTTGATGATAAGAGTTGGGATATCCTTCTCTATCTCTTGACCAATCTCGATCGGCACTAGCGACAGTGGCTAGGGAGCTAAGACCTAAAATAGTGGTGAGGCCAATGAGCAGTAAACGTTTCATGACAATAACTCCGCTGATACCGAAGGCGATCGGTAGATATTTAATAAGCAGCCAAGCTACAGCAGATTTGTCAGAACTGTTTCATCTAGCTGGCTGTTAGTATTTGACCTCCCAAAATTTACAGAAGTTCCCAACCAGATATCACTGCTGCCATCGATCGAGTATCTCCAACATCTTCTTATCCCCAACCACCTTGGTCTGTTTACCACTACGAGTCTCAGTCAGAGCAGCTTGGACATTGGCAATGCTGGTCAGGCTTTTGCCGCTTTTTTTGGCTGATTGCAATAAAGCTAAGATTTTTTTGACTTTGGCATCTCCTAAAAAAGCCAAATTTTTGGATATTTGTAGAGCGATCGCTGGTTCGGCAACTCGATCAAAGGCCACGAAAATAGGTAAGGGCTGAGGTAAAGCTTTGTCTAGCTTGGTGAGTAAGGTGTTTTGTAGAGAATCGATCGACTTCTGTTGACTGCCAAATAATCGCTCTAACTTGGCTTCTAGATTACTGAAGTCAATAGTTTCATTTGTACCACTGGCAGTAGGTTTAACAGATTTGGATGCTGGAGCAACGGTCTGTATTTGCTTCTGGACATCTACTTCATTCTTTTTATCGGCCACCAATACGGTGAGCCGATCGGGCAATGAATCATCAAACTCACGAGCTTTCAGATACGCATAAAACTCTGTGTGACCAGAGACAAGTTCGTATTCTTCGATTCCCAGACTATATAGTACTGGTAGATGTAATAGGCCACGCAGATTGACAATGGTGTTAGCTAAGGTTTCGATCGAGCTTTCACTACCAGCCGGAAATTTGGGTGGTTGAATGCTTTCTAGATCGACAATTACTACTCTGATACTCAAGGTTTATAGCTCCCGGATTAATACTAAAACTTCTTTGGCTAGATCTTCAAATTCTTGGGCAGACGGAGAATTTGGTCTAAAATCCAACACTGACTTGGGGTTAGGAATATCTAGATCGCCTACTTCGATCGAGTTTTCGATCGCTGTTGATACATCTCGACGCTCAAAAATACGAGTGCGCAGCATCCGAAAACCATAGCGCTCTTCGATAAGTGATTCCATTTTTGGTAGGGTATGCTCAACAAATTTAGCATTTGTAGCCACTTTTGAGGCTAAAACCCCCAGAATTTCCAGTGGTTTACGTCCTATGAGATCTCGAAATTCATCAATTCCCGTGATAAATTGCTGGACGTTGCGTAGCCCTTCATTAGCAAAAGGTTTCAAGTCTGAAGGAATTAAAATATAATCAGCAGCAATTAGAGCTATGCGGGCATATAGGTTTAGCGAAGGTGGAGTATCGATGAGTACAATATCATACTTGTCCTCTGCTTCTTTTAGCTTTTTAACTAGACGAGTACGGGCAGATTCGATTTGAATTAGCTCCTGCTCTTCTTTCATCAAGTCAATATGGCTGGGAACAACATTAATCGGTGGTTCACAGAAGTCAGACTTACGCACTACTTCCGCAATGGGAAACTTATTGAGATTGGCAATGACATGGTAAACATATAAACCCTTGATATCATCGGCACTCTCATCTTGGAACTTAACCAAACCAAGGGCATAAGTTGTATTGGCCTGACTATCTAAGTCAATGACCAAAACCCTTTTACCGCGC
Source organism: Synechococcales cyanobacterium VAR_35_metabat_10 (assembly GCA_031418695.1). GTDB lineage: Bacteria > Cyanobacteriota > Cyanobacteriia > Cyanobacteriales > Chamaesiphonaceae > JAAFHZ01. The sequence goes on along the minus strand of JANOXZ010000414.1, from coordinate 6,367 downwards.
TTACTCAAAGCGGCAGCTAAATTGATGACGGTGGTAGTTTTACCCACCCCACCTTTGTTGTGATAGACAGCAATTACTTTCATAGCAGATTTGGTTTCGGGGATAAATGCGGGCAGTGCAATTGGTGGTAAATGATGCTGTAACACTTGGCGGCCTACTAACTGCTGGAGTTCTGGCAATCGATCGACCACCTCATAACCAGCCAATTTTAAGCGTAACTCAATAGTATTACCACAGCGTTCATAAACACGAACCTCGCGCCCATTGATTAACAGGCCATATTGGGCTTGCACAGTTTCGATGTATTGGCGAAACTTCCGCAGATGCCGATCGAGATTTTGCTTAGGGTGCTTAGCCTCTATGACAACTTGCCGTCGGTTGCTCTGTTGATTTTGGGCATTGGCACTAGCCAAAAAATCTAGGCGCAGTCGCCCCACCGTCACTTCTTGATACCAATTGCTTGGGTCGTAACCCAAAGCAGGCAACAGATAGTAGACAATAAATTTGCTTTCTACTTCGGCTTCATTGCGACAGTTCTCCGGGTTTTGACATACTCCTCGGCCTAAAAGGCGTGAGGATTCTTGTTCATGGTTCATAGAGAATTACTTGCAGTCTTTGATTGCTCATTGACTGTAGAGGTAAATCTCTCCCCGTGCTTTCCCTCATTCTCAGAGGCGGATTCTTCTTGCCCAGAAGTACCGTTTTTCTGCCATTCAACGCCCAGAATATTCAGTCCCCTTTTTAGAATATTGATCGCCGCATTTGTATCACGACAGATTTCTATTCCACAATTGGGACACGAATGGGTTCTGGTGCTGAGTGCTTTCTTTGCTCTGTGGCCGCAACTAGAGCAATCTTGAGATGTATAGTTGGGCGACACTGCCACAACTACTTTATCCCAAATTTTGCCGTAGTAGTCTAGCCACTGAGTGTATTGATACCAACCAGCATCGGAAATAGACTTAGCCAAACTGTGATTTTTGACCATGTTCGCAATCTTTAAATCTTCATAAACAACCACATCGTTAGAGTGGACTACGCATCGGGCTTGCTTAACTGCCCAATCTTTACGCTGTCTTTGGATTTTAAGATGAACTCTACCTAGCCTTTTTCGAGCTTTGTGATAGTTTTTTGATTGGGGCTTAGCACCCTTTACAAATTTCTTGCTTAATCGCTTTTGAGCTTTCTTGAGGCGTTTTTCAGACTTTCTCAAGAATTGCGGATATATCACAGCATTGTCGTTCTGGTCTTTAGTGAAAAACTTCAGCCCCAGATCTAAGCCGACAACATTGCCAGTATATTCGCCCTCTTCTTTGCGGTCAGCATCAAAGCAGAATTGAGCATAATACCCATCAGCTCTATGCACAACACGCACACGGTTAATTTTCAACCTATGCAAGTCTTCCTGAGTTTCATTGTTGCAAAATATTGACAAAGTTCCAATGTTGAAACCGTCGGTGAATGTGATTGACTTGCAATCACTAGACAGCTTCCAACCTGAAACCTTGTATTCAACTGAGCGACAATGTTTTTTGAACTTCGGAAACCCTTTTTTGCCTGCACCCTGTTTACATCGGGTGTAGAAACTAGAAATAGCAGCCCAAGCACGTTCAGCGCTAGCCTGTCTAGCAGCAGAGTTTAACTTCTTAGCGAAGGGGAATTCTTTGGCTAGCTCTTTGCATAGACTGTACAAATCAGCTTTGCTTGTGCCTTGGTTATCCACCCAAAATCTAACAGCTTTATTACGAATGAACTGAGCTGTGCGGATGGCTTCATCAAGTGCAAAATATTGCTCTGCTGTACCGTGTTTAAGTTTGGCTTCTCTGACTATCATGACACAATTGTAGCCTAATTTTATCGAAGCAGCAAGCAAATAAAATATTTTTTTTGCTGCTCGTTTCCTCGAACAGCCTCAAGCCTCAAATACTGCGTTTTGTGCGGTTCGGCTGCTTTCGTCAACTTGCTCGCCTGATATCCCCGACCTTAAGGTGCGGGGCTTTATGGCTGCTTTCTGGTAATTTTGCGGATTGATTTTAGAAAAATCGTTGGTTAAAATAAGGAATAACCAACAATCAACCTTAAGTTAGGAAACATGGACGCTATTTTTGCATTTTTGCTAATAATCTTTCTCTTATTCTTGGCCACCGTTGCTTGTGTATTTTTCTATGTATACGTCTTAAAAGATTTGTGGGAAAAAACTGGTTTTCGGTTTGGGTTTTGGGTGGTGATTGGGTTGTGTGCAGCGGGTGTGGATGTGTGTTTCAGACATTTATACGCTTCTCAGTTCAGTCTTTTTGCTTTGTATTTGATCGTTGTTGTTTTTTATTGGTTGATGAGAGAATTATTCAGCGTAAAACCTTCCGGCAACTACCGTGTACCAACCGGCAGAGCAGCCAACCGTCAACGCAGATCTTTGCTTAAAGCGTCAAAACGTTGGAATAAAAGCGTATCAGGTAAACGACGATGCTAACCAACAAAACTAATTGATATCTTTCTCAACAACAAAAACCCGATCAACCTCCCAACCCCCTGACCGTTCTAGCGCTTAGTTATGTTCGATCGAGCTTATAATATTTTCCGGGAATGACCGCTGAGACTAGCTCTGCGTCTCGACCTAATTGGAATCTTACTATGTATGAAACCCATGTGGGTAATAGAGATAACATCAATGGAGAGAGAGCAGCACCTAACCCCGCGCAGTGTTACTTGAAAGCTTTCGGTAATAAAACCCGACCAATTACCAATAACTAATACGTTGATCAGTCCTATAGTGACATTTAAATAATATGCCCCATTATCAAAAAGCTCTAACATGTCGCACTGTCGGTAAATCCTTGCAAAATATCACAGCCCAGGTAGAGGCTGCCATAACAGCATCAGGAATTCAGGTGGGAATCTGTCATCTGTTTTTGCGCCATACTTCAGCGAGTTTGACCATTCAAGAAAATGCTGACCCTGATGTGTTGGAAGATTTGGCCAATTTTTTCAGTAAATTGGTGCCCGAAGGCGATCATTATATTCATAGCACTGAAGGCTACGACGACATGCCAGCCCACATTCGCACCGTATTAACCAAGACTTCGGAGCAGATTCCGATTTTTGGAGGGCGGATGGTTTTAGGGGTTTGGCAGGGCATTTATATTTGGGAGCATCGGCAAGTTGGCCATTCCCGAGAATTGGTAATTCATATTAATGGAGATTGATCTGAACACCATTCCCCAAATCTCACCTAGAATTCAAAAGCACCCCCGATAACTTTGTTTTCCACCTACGGCGATCGCCTCAAAACTCCCATATGGCCACCACTCCCCTCACCTGGACAGAACTCGCCGCCCTCACTGATTGGCAAATAGACCCGATCGAAGGCCCCACCAACGCCCAAGCCCGCCTGCGCCTCTTTGGCCAACCGGAATCTGCCGTGCGTGTCACTCTGTATCGCGATAATCATGCCTGGTGCCCCTACTGCCAAAAAATCTGGCTGTGGCTCGAAGAAAAACAGATCCCTTACCGGGTCGAAAAAGTAACCATGTTTTGTTACGGCGAAAAAGAGAGCTGGTACAAACAAAAAGTCCCTTCCGGCATGTTGCCCGCCCTAGAACTAGATGGCAAAATCATTACCGAAAGTGATGATATTTTAATCGCCCTGGAAAAAGTCTTCGGCACTTTAAACCAAGGCATGACTGACCCACAAGTATTACAACTAAGATCCCTAGAACGCCGCTTATTTCGGGCTTGGTGTAGTTGGCTCTGCTATCCGGCCAGCTCCGCCCGACAAGAACAAGAAAACCGCAACCAGTTTGCAGGAGTAGTAGACCAAGTAGAAGCAGCTCTGAGCAGCACACCGGGCGATTACTTCCTAGCGGAATTTGGCACTGCTGATGTCATTTTTACTCCCTATGTAGAACGAATGAATGCCAGCCTTTTCTACTATAAAGGCTACTCCCTGCGTGATAATCCTCGTTTCGCCGCTTGGTTTGATGCCATGGAAACCCGTCCCACTTATCGGGGCACCCAAAGCGACTTCCATACCCATGCCCATGATTTACCTCCCCAAATGGGTGGCTGCTACGAAAATAGTGAACCTCAAATGGCGATCAACAAAGCCAAAGTAGATCAAGGCCCTTGGTTTGGTCTCCCCGATGTCACTTATCCTGAACCAGCCACCGCTAGAACTGAAGCTTTGTACAGAGTCCTGCGTCACCGCGCCAACATCATTCGGGTTAATCCTGCACCAGATCAGGTCATCGATGAAGCCTTGCGCTGCGCTCTGACTAGCATGATGACTGGTGAAACTCCGACACCACCGGCTGGTGCCGATGAAGCTTTGAGATACTTGCGCGATCGAATTAGTGTGCCCCGAGACATGTCCATTTATGCCGCCAAACATCTGAGAGCATCGTTGGAAAAAACAGCGGCGCTAGTAGGAGAGAAACAAGGCACTCCCATTCCCATCAGACATCGCCGTGATCAAAGCCCCCTAGAATTTGCTTCCCAAAAATAAACCAGCAACTTGACATTTTGTATCATCCAAGACAAAACAAAAAATAGATCTCATTTGGTATATTTTGTGGTGGAAAAATAGCTGTTCGCAAAGTTAAACTCAAAATAAGGAAGGATAAAAATACCATCCAAATTGAGGAGGCTACGCATGTTCAATATGATCTCTTACGAAAAATTCCGGGATACCCCTGGAGTAAAATTTTTCAACATTACTATCGACAACTCTAATGCCAGAGATTTGGTGTTTCACCAAGGCCCTGCTGTTAGTCCTAACGACAGCGAAGATGGTAGTTGGCAATTTTATATGCATTCCCATCAAGAAGATAATTTACTAGCATTGTCTGGTGGCCGCACTTTTTACCTTGTTAACTTCGATTGGCCACGGCCTTTTCATATTGTGCGGCTAGAAGCCAGCGGCGACATTTTACAAATTCCACCGGGCACTTTCCATCGATCGATCTCTGACCAAAATGGCTCTCTAGTACTCAATCAGGCCGTCAGAGATCAAGCAGCCAATCTCGAAACCGAATTCCGCGTCTACGACAGCGGCAAAATTCCTCGACTATTCCAAGCCACCTCTAAACCAGCACCGCTACCTAGTTTGCATGGCGTGGAGTTTCCTGGGGATTTGGTGCGCGATCGGCCACAGGCTGCTTAGAAAATCAGTTGTGTGATATCTACAACATTTTTAAACTTGCCATCATCTTAGGAAATCAGTTGTAAGGGTGGGCACTGCCCACCACATTGAAATATCAAGCTAGGTCTGGAAACTCTTGCAGCAAGGCTGGATGCACAAGCTGACCATAACTGGCATTCAACCCCTTGGCTAACGCCGGATTTTTATCCAGCGCCAACATACCATCATTGGCCAACTGCAACACGTAGGGAGCCGTGGCATTATTCAAAGCCTGAGTGGCCGTGCGTGGCACCGCACCGGGCATATTGGGCACCCCATAATGTACCACCCCATACTCGGTGTATACCGGCTCACTATGAGAAGTAGGCCGTAGGGTTTCCATACAGCCCCCCTGATCTACGGCCACATCAATTAACACTGAACCCGGACGCATTTTTTCCACGATCGATTTTGTCACCAAAGTAGGTGGTCGTTTCCCTGGAATCAATACCGCCCCAATCACCAAATCAGCATCAGTCACGGCAATTTCTACATTATGACTATTGCTATAGAGATAATTAATCCGCGCCCCAAAAATATTTTCTAAATAAGAAAGCCGATCGACATTCACATCTAAAATTTGCACATTGGCACCCAGGCCGATCGCCATCCGCGCTGCCTCCATACCCACAATCCCGCCGCCCAAAATAGTCACCTTACCCGGAGCCACCCCCGGCACCCCACTCAGTAACACCCCACTACCACCCTGCTGAATCTCTAGAAACCTGGCTCCAAACTGAATTGATAACCTTCCAGCAATCACACTCATAGGAGCCAATAGCGGAAAATGCCGATCGACAGTCTCCACACTTTCGTAGGCGATCGCTTGCACCTCGCTAGCAATCAATTGCTCTGTTAACTTGCGATTAGCCGCTAAATGCAAGTAGGTAAACAATAAGTGACCAGGTTTGAGATAGCCATATTCCGCAACTAATGGCTCTTTAACTTTCACCACCATCTGCTGCGCCCAAGCCGTATCAGCATCGACCGTCTTGGCACCCACTTGCTGATAGTCGGCATCACTAAAGCCGGAACCCAATCCAGCATTGCTTTCTACTGCCACATTATGTCCTCGTTCCACCAACGTTCGGACAACGCTGGGCATCAAGCCCACCCGAAATTCGCGGTCTTTGGTTTCTTTTGGTACACCGATTTCCATGTCAGCCTCTGAAAAGTATGTCTGGGTGGATA
>JANOXZ010000413.1:0-2709 GCA_031418695.1 Synechococcales cyanobacterium VAR_35_metabat_10 | reverse complement strand
TTGATTCCTTTTGAAATGAGTTTTCGCCAAGTAAACCTAGCTGATTAAGAATTTTATTAGCATCTTCGTCAGCGGGCATTTTGGCTGCTAGGGCAATCAGAGCAGCAGTAGCCAGCTCTGTTTTAGCCGGAAGAGAAATTTGAGCAGTTAGAGTTTTAGGATCTTTGCGCTCGAACACATCTAGAATCATGGTAATAAAAGAAGTTTTACCGATTCCCAAATCGCCATAAACCATGATACGAGAGCGATTTACACTACGAAGCTGTTGTATAACTGTCTTGATTTCTTCATCTCTGCCGGTGAAGACTTGACGCAACCGATTGATGTCGCTCGATGCTTCGGTGAAGGGGCTTCCCTCAATTCCCCAAGCTTTATCTTTGTTTTCTAATTCCTGCCAAATATCATCGATATTAGTCATGATTTATACTCCTATAACAATGGGGATATTTGGATAGATTGCACTAATTTCTTGTAGATAGTTTTGGGCATCCTCAATCTGAGACTCGATTGTGTCATCTCTTTGGTCATAGGGAAGTTTTTTGTAAATAGTAATTGCTTGCTCGAAAGTATGAATCGATTGAGATATATCACCAATCTGAAACAAGAGACGACCGAGGGCGTGGTCGCAGAAGGCCATCCGTCGTTGGTTATCTAAACTATGAAATAGGCGACGAGCATCACGATAGTACATCCCGGCTTTGCTAAAATTGCTCATCAAGTGGTGAGTATTGGCAAGCTGATAATTGATTTCGGCGAAGTTTTGGAGGTTGTCGCTATTCAGATATATCTGCCATGAAGCACTAAAATAATTGATCGCCATTTGCCAGCGGCCTTCGGAACGGCCAATCAAACCGATATTTAGATATACTTTAGCTAATAATTCAGGCTCAATGGTACTACGGAAAATCGATTGCCAAGCTTTTGGCAGATCTGATGGCTGCCAATTGAGACGAGACAGGATGGCGGCCAGTTCGCTGATATCGGTATCAATTAGATCAGGGCTATATTGCCAATCAAGATCGATCGCTCGCAGGAGAGGTGTAATAGCAGCACTGCCAGAAAGAGCTTTTGCCCAAAGTGTGTAACTGCTAGATGCGTTGCGCCAGCGGTATTGCTGTAAGAAAAAAGTTGTTAGTTTTTCAAGTAATTCAACGGTTTGGTCATGGTCTTGAATACCAAATAACTGCAACCGCATAATGTAAGTTTCGCCCAAATTGTTTTGGGTCATTAGCCAGTCTTGACGGGAAGTTTCTGGGTTCAAGACTCGTAGGGCTTGTTGGTAGTGATTGATCGACTGTCCAAGGTTTTCTGATTGATTTCCAAATATTCGATTTCGGTATGCTTCACCTAAATTATTTTGAGTTACTGCCCAAGATTGAGGAAAAGCTTCTGGGTTCAAGACTTGTAGAGCTTGTTGATAGTAATCTATCGACTGTTCAATATTTTCTGCACATTCTCCAAGAACTCGGCTTCTATAAGCCTTACCCAAATTATTCTGGGTCATTGCCCAGTCTTTGGGGGCAGATTCTAGATTCAAGAATTGCAAAACTCTTTTATAGCAAGCGATAGATTGTTCAATATTTTCTGCTCGATCACCAAGAATTCTATTTTGGTAAGCTTGACCTAAATTATTTTGAAGAGTTACCCAATCTGTAGTGTATATTTCCTTGGAATATAGTTTTAGAGCTTTTTGATAAGAGTCAATCAACATTTCAAGGTTTTCTGCTCGATCACCTACCTCTATCCTATTCCAGACCTCTAGTGTTCTTCTGACCGCCGACTGTTCACACTCGACTAACAACCAACTTGCATAAATATAATTGTTTAGTAAGTCAATTTCATTCTTGGATAAATTAATTATTTCTAGATTAAGATGAAAGGATGACAACAAAATCTCGAATAATTTCTTACTCAGAGATTGAGGAGATATGTTTAGTTGTTCTGTAGCTTGGGCTTGCAAATGTTCCAAAGAACTAATTAAGGAACTAAAATTTACATTTCGATAAATTCGTAATTTTTCTGTTTTTTTTGCATCCTTAATTATTTGATCAATAGCATGAAAGAAATTGTTATTAAAGCCATCGGAATAATTGCCAACGATATAAGCATGTTTTTTGAAGAAGGCACTGGTACTGACAATAAAACGAGCAGAAGAGATCGCTAATATCCTTTTAAGCAAAGGCTGAACATCTTGCGATGTATGATCTATGGAATATTCCATCCAATTTAGAAGAGATTGAATCTTAGGAGTAACAATATAAGTCTGTAAGTACCGATCAATTGTGACAAGTAAATCATCAGCTTTTCTTAATCCTGAAAGGAACAAGAATATATTACGCCACCGACTGTTAAAAAGATGCTGATCAACTAAATCCTGAAGGCTGATATTGTTCTCAGCAATGTACTTAGCTGTTAAAAATTCGTGAATACTTAAGTGAGAAAAAGAGTAAATATCATCATGACGATTAATCAGTAATCCATGCTGCTGTTCTATTATTCTCAACACATTTTGCCCGTCAATCTGCTTTTCTTCAGGCAAAATTTCTTTCAAAGTTTGTTCAATTTTTTTAGAGATCTTTTCTCGCTTAAAAAATAGATCATTTTGACTGAAACTGTAATATGCAATTTCAGCTAAAAGAAACTCCTTGAGCTTACCATCCAAGTCCTTATAGGGCTGTTGGCGGATTATTTCTTTAGAAGCATCCCATT